>NZ_JAKMAY010000200.1:0-10819 GCF_022015835.1 Streptomyces sp. ICN903
CTCCCGGCCACATCGCCGAGGCCGCCGCCCCAGGGAGGTCCTGATGCCCCAGCTGGCCGTCTACGTAGGCCTGCTCCACCGCAGCGAGCGGACACTCGCCGAGGCCCTGCGCACCGTGGGGGAGGGGCATGCCGCGGAGGCCGACCTGTACCACGTCTGCGACACCCTGGCGAAGATGAGCGAGGAGCACGTCCGCCGCCTGGAGCCCGTCGCCCGCCGCTACGGCGAGCAGGCCGCCGGCGAGGACATCGAGGAGCCCGAGCGGCTGCACGCCGAGGGGCTCGCCGGAGTCCGCGAGGGGCCCGTCGGACTGCTGCGCGACCTCCAGGACCTGTACGTGCTGGGCACTCTCGTCCAGACGACCTGGACGGTCGTCGCCCAGGCGGCCCAGGGGGCCCGCGACCGCGAGCTGCTGGACCTCGCCCACCGGTGCGAGGGCGAGACGGGCCGTCAGCTGTCCTGGCTCAACACCCGGCTGAAGGCGGCGGCACCGCAGGCGCTGCTGGTCGCGGGCTGACCGGGGGCCGACCGTACCCCGACCCGACCCGACCCGACCCGACCCGACCCGACCCGGGCCGGCTCCGCGGCCGCGGCCGCGGAGCGGGTCACGGTGACGGGGAACGGAGTTCGCGGTCGAGCGCGCCCCGCGCCGCGGCGATGTACGCCGCGGCGCGGGGCAGCTCGCGGAAGGCGTCGGCCATGGCCTCCAGCACCGCGGACAGGGCGTCGACGGGCAGGTTCCGGGCGGTCATGATCCGGCCCGTCCACGCGGTGAAGTCCTCGAACAGCCCCGGATCGTCCACGTACAGCGCGGCCACCAGGTACTCCACGACACGGTGGAGGTCCTCGACGGTGTACTCCCGCTGACGTCCGGCGTACTCCCGCAGCTGCGGGAACCGCTCGGGCAGCACCGCCATCACGTCGTCGACGAGCCGCCCGCGGGCCTCGTCGACCAGGGCGTGCTCGCGGTCGGCCAGATGCGGCAGCGCCTCCTCGGCGGTCGGGGGGAGCGCGGGCGGGGGCGCGATGCCCGCCGCGAGGCGCTCGGCCGCGTCGCGGGCGCTGCCGGCCCAGGCGTCGGCGCCCAGCAGACGGGCGTAGCGGCCGTCCGGGCCGAACCCGGCGCCTCCCGCCAGCACGGGCACGCCGGCGGCCCGGCAGGCGGTGACGGCCGCGTGGGCGACGGGCAGCCGTACGGGCAGGGAGCACGACAGGGCCACCGCGTCCGGGCCGGTGGAGTGCAGATGGGACACCAGCTGCCGGGCGGACACATGGGCCCCGAGGAAGTCCACGTGCCAGCCGCGCAGCCGCAGCACCTCGGCGACCAGCCGGGCGGGCAGCGTGTGCCACTCGCCGTCGGCGCAGGCCACGGCGGCACGGCCGAGCCGGGCGGGAACCCGTGCCGCGGGATGGTCGGCGACCGCGGTGACGGCACGGTCGCTGACGGCGGTGGCCGCGTGCTCCTGCGCGACGGTGAGCCGGTTCTCCGCCCAGCGCACGCCGACCCGCCGCTGCGCGGGCGCGATGACCTCCAGCAGGACGTCCTCGGGTGCGAAGCCCTGGTCCAGAGCCTCGGTGACCTGGGCGACGGCGGAGCGCTCGTCCGCGTTCTCCAGCGCCGTCCAGAAGTCCTCCATCCGGCTCCCGAGAGCCGCCGTTCCCGGGCTCACCGGTCGTCTCCCGCGCGGACGTTCCCGCCCACCGCGCTCAGCGGGGTGCGGTGGGCCGCGGTGACGGCCACCAGCGCGATGTCGTCGTGCTCCCGGCCCGCCAGCCACTCGGAGGTGAGCATTCCGACGCGCTCGACGACGGCCTGGGCGTGCAGGCCCGCACAGGAGCCCAGCACGTCGGCCAGGCGCTCCTCCCCGAACATCTCGCCGTAGGGCCCGCCCCGGGCCTCGGTGACACCGTCGGAGTACAGCAGGCAGGTCTCCCCGGGCAGCAGGGTGGTGGAGCAGGTGGTCGCGGTCGCCTCCGGCAGCACGCCGATCAGCGTGCCCGAGGTGCGGGCGGCCTCCACACCCCCGTCGCGCCGCAGGATCAGCGGCGGCGGATGCCCGGCCGAGGTCAGCCGCAGGGCGACCCGGCCGGTTCCGGGGTCCGGGGCGCCGAACGAGGCGAGCACCAGGGTGACGAACCGGTTCTGGGGGCCGCTCAGCAGCGTGCGGTTGAGCAGGTCCAGCAGCCGTACGTGGTCGGACTCGACCAGTCGCAGCGCCGCGAGCGTGTTGCGGACCTTCCCCGTCAGGACGGCCGCCTCCGGTCCCTTGCCGGCCACGTCGCCGAGCACGACGTCGGTCTCCCGGCCGGGCCCGTCGGCCGGGTGCACGTCGTAGAAGTCCCCGCCGACGCTCTGGGCGCTCTGGGCGGGCCGGTAGGCCCCGGCCAGCTCCACGCCCTCCGGGTGCGGCAGCGCGGGCGGCAGCAGCTCGCGCTGGAGCACGGCGACGGTGGCGACCTGCTCCGCGTAGAGCGCGGCGGCCGAGATCGCCGCACCGGCGCGGGCGGCGAAGATCCGGGTCACGGCGTCGTCCTCCGGGCCGGCGTCCTCGCCCCCGGCACGGCGCAGCAGCACCATCGCCCCGGCGATCTCGCCGCTGCCCGGCAGCGGGACGACCACCGGTGAGGCGGGGCGGCCGAAGCCCTCGGGCAGCAGCCACGCGGGAACCAGGCCGGGATCGACCGACCGGAAGGACACCGGGGGGAAGCCCTCCAGGGCCTCGGCCAGCCCCGGCATCTCCTCCGGGGAGGCGGACAGGGTCTCCTCCTCCAGCCGCCCGTCAAAGACCGCCCGGGTCACCTCCGGGCGGCGGTCCCGCGACAGGCGGACCACGACGGCGGCGTCGGCGAGGTGGCCGGCCGCCAGCCGGGCGGTCGTCACCACGCACCTGCGCGGGTTGAGCGAGGCCTGGAGCCGGGCGGAGGCCCGCGCCAGGAAGGCGGTGCTCTCCCGTTCCGAGCGCAGCGACCGCTCGGCCTCCTCCCGGCCGGTGACGTCCGTCAGCCACCAGGCGGTGTGCCCGTCCGGCAGGGGAGCGGCGTACGCGGTGAGGACGCGCCCCCGAAGGGATCCGTGCGCCGTCGTGGCCGCCTCGGCCGTCCCGGCCGCCTCGGCGTCCGGCCCCTCGCGCCCGCCGTGTCCGCCCCGCGCGGCGGAGACCAGCCAGCCCGGCGCCACGCCGGCATCCAGCACGACCCCGGGGGCGAGGCCGGGCAGCAGGGCTCGCGCCGCGGCGTTCACCAGCGACACCCGCCCCCGCCGGTCCACCGCGACCACCGGCGCCGGCGCCGACTCGACCGTCTGCCCGGCCAGGGCGCGGGAGCCCCCGGAGACGTCTGGAAAGCGAGGAGGGTTGCTCACGGAAGAACGGGGGCACGGCACCCTGGGTGCTCCGCCCGGTCCCCCCTTCGACGGTCGGCGCGGATGGACGGCTGCTCTCTGCCAAGATTCTCGCGGAGGGGGTGAGGGGCGCAAACCCGTCCCACCGCGCCCTGTGCGCACCGGCCCGCGCGGGCCCCGATCGCATCCATCCCCCTCCCGTACCCCCCGGGGCCGGGCCCTCACCCCGGCTCCTGGGCGCGGGGGCCGCGGTCGGAGGCGGGCCACACATACGGCAGGTCGTCCGGCACGCCGGGGAACAGGGGCGCGTAGTGGCCGGGGTCCTTGCGGAGCAGGGAGGAGCGGTGGCTGCGGTGGAAGGAGGGATCGCCCAGCCAGGGCGGCAGCTCGCCGGCCACCCCCAGTTCCTCCTGCGAGCGGGGGACGGCGATGCCGGTCGCGTGCCGCAGATCGGTCAGCATGGTGGCCTCGCAGGTGTCGGCGCGCCCCGCCAGCCGCCAGTGGCGGCAGATCTCCATGCCGTAGCGGACCAGCGCCTCCTCGTACCCCGTCCACATGCGCACGGCCGGGTGCCGGGCCCAGCCGTAGCCGGGCACGGTCAGGGCACGCAGCACCTGCAGGGCCTCCACCCGCTGCTTCCCCAGCCGCCGTGCGTCGAGCACCCGGGCGGTCCCGGCGAAGTCGGCGAGTGGCAGGAACGTCTGCACGGTGTCCCATCCATCCCTTGCGTCCCCCTCGGTGCGGACTGCGATCATCGCAGTCCGCACCGCTTGCCGCAGTCGGGAGGCGGCCGACCGGGTGCCCGGCCGGCCGCCTCCGGGAGCACGGCCCGTGAGAGTGCCCGCGGCACCGCCGGATCAGCCCTCGCGGGCGTCGACGACGCGGCGGATCTTGCCCACCGACCGCTCCAGGGTCTCCGGATCGACGACCTCGACGCCGACGGTGATGCCGACGCCGTCCTTGACGTCCTGGGCGATGGCAGCCTCCGCGGCCGCGCGCTGCTCGGGACTGGCGCCCGGGCGGGCCTCGACGCGCACGGTCATGTGGTCCATCCGGCCCCGGCGGGTGAGCCGTATCTGGAAGTGCGGGGCGACCCCGGGGACCCGCAGCAGGATCTCCTCGATCTGGGTGGGGAAGACGTTGACCCCGCGCAGGATGATCATGTCGTCGCAGCGGCCGGTGACCTTCTCCATGCGGCGGAAGGCGGGGCGCGCGGTGCCCGGCAGCAGCCGCGTCAGGTCACGGGTGCGGTAGCGGACGACCGGCAGGGCCTGCTTGGTCAGCGAGGTGAACACCAGCTCGCCCTCCTCGCCGTCGGGCAGCACCTCGCCGGTGACCGGGTCCACGACCTCCGGGTAGAAGTGGTCCTCCCAGATGTGCAGCCCGTCCTTGGTCTCCACGCACTCCTGCGCGACGCCGGGGCCCATCACCTCCGACAGCCCGTAGATGTCCACCGCGTGCAGCCCGGCGCGCTCCTCGATCTCGCGGCGCATCCCCTCCGTCCACGGCTCGGCGCCGAAGATCCCGATCTCCAGGGAGGAGTCGCGCGGATCGACACCCTGCCGCTCGAACTCGTCGAGGAGGGCGAGCATGTAGGAGGGCGTCACCATGATGATCTCGGGCCGGAGGTCCAGGATCAGCCGCACCTGGCGGGCCGTCATCCCGCCGGAGGCCGGGATGACGGTGCAGCCCGCCCGCTCGGCCCCGTAGTGCGCGCCGAGCCCGCCGGTGAACAGCCCGTAGCCGTAGGCGACGTGCACCTTGTGCCCGGGGCGGCCGCCGGCGGCCCGGATGGAGCGGGCGACGACGTCCGCCCACACCTCCAGGTCGTCCTCGGTGTAACCGACCACGGTGGGGCGCCCGGTGGTGCCGCTGGAGGCGTGCAGCCTGCGCACCCGCGACATCGGGACGGCGAACATGCCGTAGGGGTAGGTGTCGCGCAGATCGGCCTTGGTGGTGAACGGGAAGCGCGCGAGGTCCGCCAGGGAGCGGCAGTCCTCCGGTGTGACGCCCGCCGCCTCGAAGGCGCGCCGGTAGTGCTCCACGTTGTCGTACGCGTGCCGCAGGGTGGAGCGGAGCCGGTCGAGCTGGAGTGCGCGCAGCTCCTCGCGGTCCATCCGCTCGGCCGCGTCCAGCGAGGCGGGGGCCGGGCGCGAGGGAGAGGCCGTGCCGCCGCTCATGACGCCTCCTTGCCCGCCGGGGCGCCGCGTTCGCCCGAGCCCCGTTCGCCCGTGCCCCGTTCACTTGCGCCGCGCTCGCCGACGGTGCGGCTGCGTCCGCGGAACTCGGCGATCACCCGGCCGTCCGTCTCCCGCCGGACGGTCACGTCGTAGACGCCGCTGCGGCCGAAGCGGGCGCGCTCCTCGGCGACGGCCAGCAGCACGTCGCCCTCGTGGGCGGGAGCGGTGAAGACGACGTCCGCGCCGGCCGCCACGGTCACCGGGCCGCGGCTGTTGCAGGCGCAGGCGAACGCGGTGTCGGCGAGCGTGAACAGAAAGCCGCCGTGGGCGACGCCGTGGCCGTTCACCATGTGCGCGGTCACCGGCATCCGCACCGCCGCCGAGCCGTCCCCGGCCCGGAGCAGCTCCATGCCCAGGCCCCGGGAGGCCCGGTCGGCGGCGAACATCCGCTGGGCGGGGCCCTGTCCGGCCTCCGTGAGCTGTGTCATGCGCCTCCACCACTCCAGTCGTGGACTGTCGGGGCCTCAGGGCCGCCGTGCGGTGCCGCGGGCCCGGACCCGCCCCCCTTGAGGCCGACCGACCATTCGGTTAGCTTTGCGGCGACGCCAGGTAAACCGACACCCGGACCGCCTGTCAAGGGACGGGACGCCCGCCGGTACGGTCGCCCTGCCCCCGGTGTGCGCCCCGGTGCCCGGTACCGCACACGTACGCGCGGACGGGCACCGGGGCGCGGCGGAACGGCGGGCACGGCAGCGGACGCGACAGACACGAGGAGAGCTCATGGCAGCGGCACCGGGAACCGTCGGCGTGGTGGGCGGCGGGCGGATGGGCGCGGGCATCGCGCAGTCCTTCGCGACGGCCGGCTCGGCCGTCGTCGTCGTGGAGAGTGGTCGGGAGGCCGCCGCGGCGGCCCTGGAGCGCGTCGCCACCGGCCTGCGCCGGGCCGCCGAGCGCGGCAGGCTGGAGGAGCCCGCCGAGCGGGTCCTGGCCCGCGTCACCACCGTCACCGCCGTGGAAGAACTGCCCGGCGGCGCCGATCTGGTAGTCGAGGCCGTCCCCGAGGACCCCGCCCTCAAGGCCCGGCTGCTCGCCGCCGCGGAGAAGGCCGTCGGCGAGTCGACGGTGCTGGCCACCAACACCAGCTCCCTGTCCGTCACCGAACTGGGCACCGCGCTGGCCCGCCCCGAGCGGTTCCTGGGCATGCACTTCTTCAACCCCGTGCCCGCCTCCGCCCTGGTGGAGCTGGTCGTGGCCGGGCGGACCGCGGACGGCACCGTGCGGACGGCCCTGGAATGGGTCCGCGCGCTGGGCAAGAAGGACGTCGTCGTCAGGGACTCGCCCGGCTTCGCCAGCAGCCGGCTGGGCGTGGCCCTCGGCCTGGAGGCGATCCGGATGGTCGAGGAGGGCGTCGCCGAGCCCGAGGCCATCGACGCCGCCATGAGCCTGGGCTACAAGCACCCGATGGGGCCGCTGCGGCTGACCGACCTCGTCGGCCTCGACGTGCGCCTGGCCATCGCCGAGTACCTCCACGACACCCTGGGCGAGCGCTTCGCGCCGCCGAAGCTGCTGCGGGAGAAGGTCGCCCGCGGCGAGCTGGGCCGCAAGACCGGCCGCGGCTTCTACACCTGGGAGGACTGACACACCCGGGAGCACCGGCCCGTCCGGGGCACCGGCCCCCGGCGGGCCGGTGCCCCGGCGCCCGCCGCGGAAGGCGGTGGGCACCGCACCTCCCGCACCTCCGGTACTCCCCGCGGCGGGTGGTCGCTTTTCGTTGTCGCCCGTGCACCGAAGGTGGCATTCTCCTGTGTGCCGACGGTTGGTTGTCACGGGGGAGGGCCGGTCGGATGGAGGATCACCGCGCGGGAACGGGCATGCGGGGGCGCAACGGCATCCTGGCCCTCGTCGCCGAGTGCCTGGACCAGCCGCCCGGTACGGAGCGGCCGGTGACGATGCTGGTCGGCCCGCGGGGGAGCGGGGCCAGCGAGGCACACGGCGCCGTCATGGGCCGCTTCGGTCCGGAACACCCCTTCGCCTACCTCAACTTCGCCGCGGACCAGGCACTGCTGCCCCGCTACGCCCTCGCCCTGATCGCCCGGCAGCTGGAGCGCAGGCTGCCGCAGTACCGCGTTTCGCGCTTCCCCCGGCTCACCCTCGGGCTGCTCGCCTCGGACCGCGAGCTGCGGATGCCCGACCGCTCGCAGGGCCGGCGCGCCGTCCAGCGGCAGCTCGAGGAGTTCCGGCGGCAGGCCGAGGACCGGCACGGCGACTACCTCTCCGCCTTCCTGGAGGTCGCCGGCAGCGCACTGGGCGCGCCCAACGGCGCCCCCGCCGTGGTCGCGGCCCTCCTGCGGGACGCCGCCGCGCGCGGTGGACGCAGACTGCCGGGAAGGATCTTCGCCGGCGCCCCGCAGTGGTTCGGCGACCACCCGCTGGTGCCCTCCCGGGACCCCTGGGACGCCCTGCTGGAACTCAACATGTGGCGGCACAGCGGCAGCGAACAGGAGAAGCGGATCCTCGACCGCGTCCTGTTCGCCGCGTTCCTCGACGACCTCCGCCACGACACCACCCGCTGGTTCGCCCCCGGCTCCTATCTGCTGCTGCTGGACAACTGCCACACCGACCAGGGGCGGCTGTTCCTGGAGCTGCTCACCGGCGCCCGCCGCGACGCCGCCCTGACCGGGGCCGTCTGCGACCCCCTGACGGTGGTGGGCAGCTCCAACCGCTGGCTGGAGAACTGGGGCTCGTCCGCCGGGGACCAGTGGCCCTGGCAGCTGCGCGGCCCCGACCGGGCCTGTCTCGCCGACTGGCGAGAGCGCCGTCCGGCCCACGACAGCGACGACTCCTGGTGGTATCCCCTGCGGCTGCGCGATCTGACGCTCGACGAGGTGCGCACCGGCATCGAGCTGGCCTCGCCCCGCCACTCCGGCCTCGCCCCCTTCGTGTACCGGCTGACGCGCGGCCTGCCGGTGGCGGTACGGCAGGTGATGGACGTCCTGGACCTGGCCAACACGCCCCGCCGGGGCAGCGGCGAGTTCGACCTGTGGCTGCGCTCCCTGCCCGGCCGGAGGATGCGCCGCGCACCGCACGACACCCTGGCCGACGCGGCGCTGGACCACCTTCTGGAGGACTTCCCGCAGACTCAGCGCGAAGCGCTGGTGCGGTGCGCGGCGGCCCGCGACCTGTCCATGGGCAGCAGGGTCCTCGGTGCGGTGACCCCGGGCGGCGCCGGCGAGTCGCTGTTCAACGAGGTGCGCTCGCGCTGGCTGCTGGAACCCGGGCACGCGCAGCCGCGCCTGCACCCGTGGCTGCGCAGGCTGCTGCTGTGGCGGCTGGCCGCCGACCCCGGCGAGTGGGACACCGTCCACGACCTGATGGCGGACCACTTCGAGGCGGAGGGCCGGCCCGAGGAGACGATGTACCACCGGCTGGCGGCGCACCGCGTCGAGGACGTGGTGGAACAGATGGCGGGCCACTTCCGCGAGTTGAGCGCCGCGCGCTGGATCCGGCTGTTCAACGCGGTCACCTCCGCGCCCAACCGGCTGCCCGCCGACCGCTCGCCGCTGGAACTGCTGGGAGAGCTCGCCCCCGAGGCGCCCACCCACTCGATCACCGACGTCTCGGTGATCCGGGGACTGGTCTGCGCGCGCTGGCTGTGGAGCGACCCGCTCGGCGACCCGGGGCTGCGGCTGAACAGCGTGATAGCGGCCAAGTACGACCGGCTGTCCGAACTGAGGGGGAGTGAGATCGTGGCCCTGTACGACGAGGCCGAGCGCTACCGGCACTGGCGCCATCCGCTGACGCTCGCGGACGAGGGGTGATGGGCGTGGCCGGGCGCCGGATCTCCCTGCTGACCGTCAAGCGCTCCGTCACCGCCGCCGTGGTGCTGGCCGTCCTGACCGGGGTGTCGCTGTTCGTCCACGACTGGTACGTCCACCGCGACGACCTGTGCGCGCAGGGCGTGACGAGGATGGAGGAGCCGAGAGCGGAGTGCGTCGGGACCACCGACGGATCGTACGTCTTCGCCGAGCACCTGGCCGCGGTGAGCGGGAGGATCGAGCGGGCGAACCGGGAGGTCACCGCGGGGGACGGGAAGTACGTCACCGTGGCGTACATGACCTCCGTCACGGTCGACGAGAACGACAGCAACCCCGAGGAGTCGGTGCGGCACGAGCTCCAGGGCGCCCATCTGGCGCAGCAGCGGCACAACGAGCGCTTCACCCCGAAGATCAGGCTGCTGATCGCCAACACCGGCAGCGGCTCCGCGCACTGGCGGCACACCGTCGACGGGTTGATCGGGCTCAGGGACGGCGGCGAGCCGCTGGTGGCGGTCACCGGCCTGGGGCCGAGCACGGACCGCAACCTGGCCGCCCTCAGGAGGCTGTCGGACGCGGGCCTGGCCACGGTGGCCAGCACGATGACCGCCACCGGCATCGGCGGCATGGAGGGCTTCGTCCGCGTCGCCCCCACCAACGTCGACGAGGCCAGGGCGGCGGCCCGGTACCTCAGACAGAAGAAGATCCGCACGGCCATGGTGGTCCAGGACGTGGCGGAGGGAAACCTGTACGCCGACACCCTGGGCGACGCCTTCACCGAGGAGTTCCCCCGGGGAGGGAAGGAGTACGAACTGGTCGCCGAACGAAAGCAGTTCGACTCCTCCCTGGAGGACAGCTGGAGGAACGAGCTGCAGATCCTGTCGAACCAGCTGTGCTTCCACCGGCCCGAGGCCGTCTACTTCGCCGGCAGGGGGCGGCATCTCACCCACTTCCTCGACGCGCTGGCCGAGCGGTTCTGCACCGAGTGGGACTTCATCGTGATGACCGGCGACGACACCACCAACCTCACCGACGAGCAGGTCAGAAAGGCCGCCGACAGCGGGGTGCAGGTCTTCTACACCGGACTGGCCCACCCGGAGATGTGGAAGGACGAACCGGACGGCGCGCCCGGGGCGGTGCAGGCGGCCTTCCGCAAGGGCGGCGTGCTGGAGCAGTGGTTCGGCAGGGAGCGGCACATCGACGGCCAGGCGATGATGGCGCACGACGCGGTGCTGACCGCAGCCCGTGGCGCGCAGATGGCGAGCAGGGGGACGCGCGTCACCGGCCGGGCGGTCGGCAGGATGTTCCAGCTCATGGAGGACAGCGCCCAGGTCAGAGGGGCGAGCGGCACGCTGACCTTCGAGGAGAACGGTGACGCGCACGACAAGGCGGTGCCGATCCTGAAGCTCGCCTCCAACGGAGACCCGGTCTTCGTCACGGTCCTCTCGCCCCGCGGCTGAGGTGAGGGGCGGCGCGGGGCGGGAGGC
>NZ_JAKMAY010000201.1:0-5060 GCF_022015835.1 Streptomyces sp. ICN903
CCCGGCGGGGGCGGCGAGGGGGACGGCGAGCGCTCCGGGCCGGCCGCCGGCGACCCCCCGGTGCGCGGCTTCACCGTGTACGCGGCCGGTTCCGGACCGCGCGACTGGAGCCCGGCCGAGCCGTCCGACGACGACCTCGGCGAGGACGACGAGGGCCACTTCGTGCCGCCCGAGCCCCCGCCCCTGCCCAAGGGGGATCCCGCGAGCCGCTTCGCCTGGCTGGCGGTCCTGGGCGGTCCGCTGCTGCTGATGCTGACCATCCTGTTCCAGCAGCCGGTGACGTGGTGGATCGCCACCCTGGGCATCGGCGGGTTCCTGGGCGGTTTCGCGGCGCTGGTGATGCGGATGCGCGACGAGGAGGACGACGACTTCGAGGATCCGGGGCGCGGCGCCGTGGTCTGACGGACCGGCCGGACCGGTGAGGGGGCCGGGCCGTACGGGAAGACCCGGGGCCCGGGTTACGCGGCGGGTACGCGCAGGGCGGCCAGGACCGGCAGGTGGTCGGTGGCCGCCCTCAGGTCCGCGTCGGCGACGCCCGGCAGGCCGGCGGGCACACCGCAGCCCAGCACCTCCACCGCCCCGGTGGCCAGCACCGCGTCGATGCGCTTGCGCGGCTCGGCCGCGGTCGAGGTGAGTTCGCCGCCCCACGCCCTGGTGGCCCAGCCGTCCTGGAGTGCGGCGGCCAGACGGCGAAAGGCCCGGCCGTCCGGCTCGTCGTTGAGGTCGCCGGCCACCACCCCGGCGTCCTCTCCCATGCCCGCCAGGCGGTCCAGGACCATCCCGGCCTGGGCGTACCGCTCCTTCTCGGCCAGGCTGAGGTGGCAGCAGACCACCGCCAGCCGGGCGGAGGGACCGAAGCGCAGCACCGCCGTGGCCAGGCCACGGCGGTGCAGGCCGGGAGTGCGCGGCAGCAGTACGTCCTCACCGCGCTCCACGTGGGCGCGGAGCGAGGACAGGATCATCGGTCCGGTGGCGGTCGCCCCGCCCGTGACGTAGACCAGGCCCGTCTCCCGGGCGAGGCGGGCCGCGTACTTGCGCCAGCGGAAGAAGCGGGGCGCCTCCTGGACGCAGAGGACGTCGGGCGCGCAGGCCCGGACGACCCGGGCCAGCGCGTCCGTGTCGTCGCGCATGGAGCGGATGTTGTAGCTCATCAGCCGGACGACGGCCGAGCCGTCCGGTTCGGTGCGGGACGCGGGCAGCTCCCCGGGCGCCGCGCGCCCGGGTCCGGATTCGGCTCCGGGCCCGGATTCGGGTCCGGTTCCGTTCCCGGGGAAGTCTCCGTTCCCGGCGGCCTGGCTCACCCGCGCCCCCCGCCGTCAGCCCTGGCGGGCCAGGTCGGCCGCGCCCACCAGACCGGCCCTGCCGCCGAGCTGGGCGGCGAGCACCTGGGCGTGCGGGCGCCACTGACTGCCCACCAGCCAGCGGCGGAAGGACTTGCGGATCGGTTCGAGGACGAGGTCGCCCTCGTCCGAGACACCGCCGCCGACGATGAACGCGGCGGGGTCGAAGAGGGAGGCCAGGTCGGCCAGTCCCGCTCCGGCCCAGCGGGCCAGCTCGCGGAAGGAGTCGACGGCCACCGGGCAGCCCTGCCGGGCGGCCTGGCTGATGTGCCGCCCCTCGATGCCCTCCGGGGTTCCGTCGCCCAGGGCGAGCAGGATCTTCGCGTTCTCGGGGGTGGCGTTGGCACGCTGGCGGGCGTAGCGGACCAGGGCGCGGCCCGAGGCGTACTGCTCCCAGCAGCCCTGGCTGCCGCAGCCGCACAGCAGGCCGTCGGGGACGACCCGGACGTGGCCGAACTCCGCCGCGACGCCGAACCGTCCGCGGTGGAGCTTCCCGCCGATGATGATGCCGCCGCCCAGTCCGGTGCCGAGCGTGATGCACACGACGTCGTCGTGGCCCTGGCCGGCGCCGAAGCGGTACTCGCCCCAGGCCGCGGCGTTGGCGTCGTTCTCGACGACGACCGGGAGGCCGACGCGCTGCTCGACCTTGTCCTTGAGCGGCTCGTTGCGCCACTTGATGTTGGGTGCGAACAGGACGGTGGCCCGCTTGTCGTCGACGTAGCCGGCGGCGCCGATGCCGACCGCCTCGACCTCGTGCCCGGTGCTGACGGTGCGGACCGCCTCCGCGATGGCGTCGATGACGCCCTCGGCGGTGGGCGGGGTGGGCACCGTGCTGGTCTCGAGGATCGCGCCCTCTTCGTCGACCACGCCGGCCGCGATCTTCGTACCGCCGATGTCGACGCCGATGGTGAGTCCCATGTGTCCCTCAGTTACTCGGTCGATCCCCGCTGTGCACAACCGTACCGGAGGGCGGAGGCTTGAACGGACCGACTGCGAAACCCAACCCGGTCCGTACAAGGCGTGAACACTGCCCGAACGGTGTCCGGAGGGCGTTCGGAGGAGCCCTGGCCGAATTCCGGACGGGTTCGGCCGGAATCCGGACGGGGCGGGAGCGTGGCGGAGGTCAGTCGAGATCGATCCGCTGGGATCCGGCGGGGCCCTCCCCCTCGCCGCCCCGGCCCTTGTCGTCCTTCTCCTCCCGGGCCGTGCCGCCGTCCTCCGCCGCGCCGCCGCCCGCTCCCGCACGGGTCCAGCGCCCCTCCTGGTCCGCCACCGCGGCGCGGTAGGCGGCCAGCAGCTCGCCGCCCGCGGCGGCGAGGTGGTCGAAGACCTGCGGGTTGCGTTCGACGACGGGTTCCACCACCGCTCTGGCGCGGTCGGCGAACTGGGCGAACTGCCGCACCGCGCCCCGGGCGGCGGGGCCGGCCAGCGGCCCGCCGAGCTCGGCGAGCTTCCCCGTGACCGCCTCGGCCAGCTTGAGCAGTTCCTCGGCGGCACTCCCCGGCGGGGTCCCGTACCGCTCGCGGCGGCGCTCGCGCTCGGCGGCGAGGTCCTCCTCGCAGGCGGTGGCCCAGGCGTCGGAATCGGCGCCGGGGTCTGCGTGGGAGGGGCGCTCGGTGGCATCGCTCATGGCGGGCTCCTGGGGCGGTGGCTGCGACGGGGCCGCGGCGGTCCGCGGCGTGTGGCGGAGGACCGCCCGGCGGACGGCCCCCTCCTCCTCGACGTTACCCGAACGCCCCGGCGGCGCCCGGGGCGTCGGGCTTCCCGGCCCCGCTCGGTCCCGCTCAGTCCCGCTCAGTCCCGTGCGGTCCCGCTCGGTCCCGCTCGGTCCCGCGCGGCCCCGCTCAGTCCCGCTCGGGCCACAGCCCGGCTTCGGGCTCGAAGCGCACCGTCAGCTCGCCGTCGGCCAGCCGGGCTCCGGCCACCGCGCAGCGGCGCAGCGCGGCGGGCAGCGGCAGCACCCTGCGGAACGGCCCGGTGGTGACGACGACCTCGTCGCCGCGGCGCACCAGGGAGAGCGTCTCGCGGACGGCGCCGGGCAGCGGCAGCCGCCACAGCAGGACGCCCTCGTCCGCCAGCCGGTCCTCCACCGTCCACGGCCCCTCGGCCCGGTCTCCGGTCCGGTCCTCGGCCAGGTCCCCGTCCGGGGCGGCTGCGGACGGCGGGCCGGGCGGTGGGATCCGCTCCGCCAGTTCACCGAGGTCGGCCACACCCTGCGGCTCCCGTCCCAGGTGCGGCAGCTCGCACACGTCCGCCGAGCCGTCCGGGCAGCCGCCCAGCAGCTCCTTGAGCGCCTTCTGCTGGCGGGACGCCAGGCCCGCCAGCCAGGGATCGGGCGAGGCGGTGGGCAGCAGCCGGTTGGCGACCACGGCGTCCAGCGCCAGACCGTGCAGCGCGAGTCCGGCCCGGGCGGCGCGCAGCGCGCGGACGGCGGCGGGGCCGGGCTCGACGACCAGCCGCACGGTCGTCCCCGGCGACTCGACCACCGCCTGTACGGCGGCGAGTTCGCGGTCCAGCCGGCCGGCGGCCTCGTAGAGCGATCGGGCGGGCATCGGCACCCCGGCGAGCTGGGCCAGCACCGGCCGCAGCGCGCGGGCGGCCTGCCGCTCCGGCGGCAGCAGCCGCCGCAGCCAGCGCCGGGTGTGCTCGGGCAGCGCCAGGGTGCGCACGGCCCGCCCGACCGGCGGCATGTCGGCCACGACCAGGTCGTACGGGCCGCCCCCGGTGAAGTCGTGCGCGGCCGGGTCGTGTGCGGCGCGCAGGGCGCGCAGCAGGGCGAAGGCGTCGGCTCCGGGCGGCTCGGCCAGCTCGTCGTCGTCCAGCGGCTCGGCGCCCAGCAGGTCCAGGGCGGAGCGGGCGCGTTCCTGGAGGGCGACGGCGCGGGCCCGGAAGTCGGCGCCGGAGTCGAGGCGGGACAGGACCAGACCGGGCGCGACCTCGCGGGCGGCTCCCTCCCCGTCCGTACGGTCCGCACCGCCCGCGCCGTCCGTGCCGAACAGCGCCTCCAGCAGGGCCGGGTCCTCGGCGCTGAGCAGCAGTGTGCGGCGGCCGCTTCGGGCCGCCGCCAGCGCGGTGGCGGCGGCGACGGTGGTACGGCCGCTGCCCCCGCCGCCGGTGACCAGGACCGTGCGCGCCCGGATGCCCTCCACGCTCAGGACTTGGCGCCGTTCTCGACGCGCTTCTTCAGCCCGTCCAGAGCGCGGTCGATGATGACCTTCTCGGCCTTGCGCTTGATCATGCCGAGCATGGGGATCTTCACGTCCACGGTGAGCTGGTAGGTCACTTCGGTGCGGCTGCCGCCGTCGAGGGCCCTCAGCCGGTACACGCCGTCCAGGGTGCGCAGCATCTGCGACCTCACCAGGGACCAGCGGACCTCCTCGGGACCGGCCCACTCGTAGGCGAGGGTGTGCTCGTCCCGGATGGCCCCGGCGTCGAGCAGCAGCCGCACCTGCTCGGCCCGGCCGCGGTCGTCGGTGGAGAGCACCTCGGCCTCCTTGACCTCGCCGGTCCACTCCGGGTAGCGCTCGAAGTCGGCGATCACCTCCATCACCTCGGCCGGTGCCGCCTCGACGATGATGCTCGACCTGGTGTGCTCGGCCATCCCTGTGGCTCCTCCGCGTTGCTGCGCCCGGCTCGTGGTCCGCCGCCGTCTGCGGGGGAAGGCTACCGCGCGCGGACGCGGCGTCCCGCCCGCCCCCGTCCCTGCGCGTGCTTCCCCTC
>NZ_JAKMAY010000201.1:5070-10546 GCF_022015835.1 Streptomyces sp. ICN903
CTTCCCCTCCCGCCCGCGTTCCCGTCCGCCCGGCGCCGTCACCACTCCAGGACCCAGGGCCTGCCGGTGGCGTTGAAGTGGCCGACGTTCACGCATTCGGTCCGGCCGATCCGGGTGCGCCGCACCAGTGGCTGGTGGACGTGGCCGAAGAGGGCGTACCGGGGCCGCACCGCGTGGACGGCCTCCAGCAGTGCCTCGCTGCCGCGCTCGAAGCGGCGGGCGACGGTGTCGTAGCACAGTTCGGGCACCAGGGGCGGGATGTGGGAGCACAGTACGTCGACCTCGCCGAGGGCGGCGACCTTGGCCGCGTACGTCTCCTCGTCGACCTCGAAGGGCGTGCGCATCGGGCTGGGCAGCCCGCCGCCGACGAATCCGAAGCGCAGGCCGCCGATGTCGGCCGTCCGCCCGTCCAGGACGGTGGTGCCCTCACCGGCGTACTCGGGCCACAGCGCGGGGAGGTCCACGTTGCCGTAGGTGGCGTACGTGGGGGTGGGGAAGGCGGCGAACAGTTCGGCGTACTGGCGGCGCACGGCCGCCTCCACCGCCCCGGCCTTGTCCACGTCGGCCCAGAGCCGGGCCGACAGCTCGCGGGCCTCGTCGAAGCGGCGCGCGGTGCGCAGCTCGACGTACCGGGTGGTGTTCTCCGCCCCGAAGAGGTCGGGGAAGATGCCGCGGGTGTGGTCGGCGTAGTCGATGAACAGCACGAGGTCGCCCAGGCAGACCAGTGCGTCCGCGCCCTCGCCGGCCGCGGCCAGGTCCCGGCTGTTGCCGTGTACGTCGCTCACCACATGGACTCGCATGAGGCCACCCTAGAACCCGCGCCCCGGCGCGCGGGGTGCCCGCGCGCACCCCCTTGGACCTGCGTCTCCTTCGTCGCCTCCGGGCCCGTGGACTACCCTGCTGGTGACAGTCCCGTGGTGTGTGACGCACCGAACATCTCGGCGCCACCCCCTATCCCGAGTCCCGTACCGATGGGTAACGTCCGTGGCCGTCCACCCCCAGGACGTTACGTCCTGGGCCAGAGCCGACGGAGGTTCCGTTTCCCGGCGGATCCGCGGCGGCGCCGATGAGGAGCATCAGTTTTGCGCGAGTTCAGCCTTCCGGCCCTGTACGAGGTGCCCGCGGACGGAAATCTGACCGATCTCATCCGCCGCAACGCCGTCCAGCACCCCGACCTCCCGGTCATCGCCCGCAAGGACGCCAGGGGCGGCTGGGAGGACCTGACCGCCCGGGAGTTCCTGGCGGAGGTGCGGGCCGCCGCCAAGGGCCTGATCGCGGCGGGCGTGCGCCCCGGTGACCGGATCGGCCTGATGTCGCGCACCCGCTACGAGTGGACGCTGCTGGACTTCGCCGTCTGGAGCGCCGGCGCGGTGACCGTGCCCATCTACGAGACCAGCTCGCCCGAGCAGATCCAGTGGATCCTGTCCGACTCCGGCGCCGTCGGCTGCGTCGTGGAGAGCGGCGCCCACGCCGCCGCGGTGGAGTCCGTGCGCGACCGGCTGCCCGAGCTGGCGAACCTGTGGACCATCGACGACGGCGCGGTGCGGAAGCTGGCCGACTCCGGTACGCAGATCACCGACGCGGTCCTGGACGAGCACAGCGGCGCCGCCGACGCCGACGCCCCGGCCACCATCGTCTACACCTCCGGCACCACCGGCCGTCCCAAGGGCTGCGTCCTGTCCCACCGGGCGTTCTTCGCCGACTGCGGCAACGTGGTCGAGCGGCTGGGGCCGCTGTTCGTCCCCGGCGAGGGCTCGGTGCTGCTCTTCCTGCCGGTCGCCCACGTCTTCGGCCGCATGGTGCAGATCGCCGCCGTCATGGCGCCGATCCGGCTCGGTCTGAGCCCCGACATCAAGCAGCTCACCGACGACCTCGCCGGCTTCCGCCCGACGCTGATCCTGGGCGTGCCGCGGGTGTTCGAGAAGGTCTACAACTCGGCGCGTGCCAAGGCCCGGGGCGAGGGCAAGGGGAAGATCTTCGACCGGGCCGCCGACACCGCGATCGCCTACAGCCGCGCGCTGGACACCGCCTCCGGCCCCTCGCTGGGCCTGAGGCTGCGGCACAGACTCTTCGACAAGCTGGTCTACGGCAAGCTGCGCGCGGTCCTCGGCGGCCGGGCCACCCACGCCATCTCCGGCGGCGCGGCGCTGGGCGAGCGGCTGGGGCACTTCTACCGCGGCATCGGCTTCACCGTGCTGGAGGGCTACGGTCTGACCGAGTCCTGCGCGCCCACCGCCTTCAACCCCTACGACCGCCCGAAGGTCGGCACGGTCGGGCAGCCGCTGCCGGGCTCGACGGTCCGCATCGGCGAAGACGGCGAGGTGCTGCTGCGCGGCGAGCACCTGTTCAGCGGCTACTGGAACAACGAGGCCGCCACCGCCGAGGCGATGGAGGACGGCTGGTTCCACACCGGCGACATCGGCACCCTCGACGAGGACGGCTACCTCACCATCACCGGCCGCAAGAAGGAGATCCTGGTGACGGCGGGCGGCAAGAACGTCGCCCCGGCCGTCATCGAGGACCGCATCCGGGCCCACGCCCTGGTCGCCGAGTGCATGGTGGTCGGCGACGGCCGTCCGTTCGTCGCCGCGCTGATCACGCTGGACGAGGAGTTCCTGCCCCGCTGGGCCGAGGAGCACGGCAAGTCCGGCCTGTCCAGGGAGCGGTTGCTGGAGGAACCCGAGTTGCTGGCTGCCGTCCAGAAGGCGGTGGACGACGGCAACGCGGCCGTCTCCCGTGCGGAGTCGGTGCGCAAGTTCCGTCTCCTGACCACCCAGTTCACCGAGGAATCGGGCCATCTGACGCCCTCGATGAAGCTCAAGCGCGGTGTGGTCGCCAAGGACTTCGCGCAGGAGATCGAGGCGCTGTACGCGTGACGCGGCGGCCGCCGCGCGTTTCGCGCGGCGGCGCGAGACACCCCGGAACACACGGGCCGCCCCGGTCCGGACGGAAGACCTCCGTCCGGACCGGGGCGGCCCGGCGTACGCCCCCTTCCCGGGGCCGGCTCCGGCCGGGTCCGGGGGAGGCACGGGCGGTACGGCTAGAGCAGTGCCCGCAACCGCTCGGCCAGCAGGTCCCAGCGCCAGCGCTCCTCGACCCACTCGCGGCCGCGCTCGCCCATCCGGCGGCGCAGTGCGGGGTCCTTGAGCAGGTTCACGATGCGGTCGGCCGTCTCCGCGGCAGCCTCGCCGCCGGGTGCGCCGCCGCGCACCACCCAGCCGGTCTCCCCGTCCAGCACGGCGTCGGGGGCGCCGCCGGAGTCGCCGGCGACGACCGGCAGCCCGGTCGCCGACGCCTCCAGGTAGACGATGCCGAGCCCCTCCACGTCGAGCCCGCCGCGGCGGGTGCGGCAGGGCATGGCGAAGACGTCGCCCGCGCCGTAGTGGGCGGGCAGCTCCTCCCACGGCACCGCTCCGGTGAAGCGGACCGAGCCGGCCACACCGGTCTCCCGCGCCAGTTTCCGCAGCGCCTGCCCGTACGGCCCGCCGCCGACGATCAGCAGCACCGCGTCGGGCACCTCGGCCAGGATCCGCGGCATGGCGCGGACGAGGGTGTCCTGGCCCTTGCGCGGCACCAGCCGCGAGACGCACACCACGACCGGCCGGCCGGCCAGGCCCAGCCGCTCCCGTACGGCGTCGCCGCCGGAGCCGGGGTGGAAGGTCTTCTCGTCGACGCCCGGCGGCAGATGGACCATCCGCGCCGCCGCCTCCTCGGTGAGCGCGGCGGCTATCCGGGAGCGGGTGTACTCGCCGAGGTAGGTGAGGGTGTCGGTGCCCTCGCCGATGCGCCGCAGCAACTGCCGGGCGGCCGGCAGCCCGGCCCAGCCGGCCTCGTGGCCGTGGGTGGTCGCCACCAGCCGCCGCGCCCCCGCCCGGCGCAGCGCGGGGGCCATCAGCCCCAGCGGCGCCGCCGCCCCGAACCACACCGACGTACAGCCGTGTTCGCGCAGGAGCGAGACCGCGCGGCGCGTCACGCGCGGGGTGGGCAGCAGCATGGTCGTGGAGTCGCGTACGACGGTGAAGGGCTGCTCCGCGTCGAAGCGCGCGGTGGCCTCGGCGCCCTCCCGGCCGCGCTTCCAGGTCGAGGCGTAGACGACGACCCGCTCCGGGTCCAGCCGCAGCGCCATGCTGTGCAGGAAGGCCTGGATGCCGCCGGGCCGGGGCGGGAAGTCGTTGGTGACGATCAGGGTCTTGTCCATCGCCGCCGACAGTACCCGCTGCCCTCCGGGCGCCGGGGCGGCACCCGGTACGGTCGATCCATGCGCCTTCTGATCGCGGCCTGGGCCGCCACCCGGACCGTGCTGCTCCTGTGCGTGTTCAAGGTGATAGCGGTGCCGGGGCCGGACGTCACCAGCGACGTCTCGGTGATCTACCAGGGCTGGTACCGGGTGCTGAGCACCGGCGTGTTCCCCCCGGACGACGTCACCTGGCAGTACCCGCCCGCCGCGGCGCTGGCGATCCTCTCCCCCGCGCTGCTGCCCTTCCTGGAGTACCCGGCCGCGTTCTACGTGCTGGCCTGCGCCGCCGACGCCGCCGCGTTCGCGCTGCTGCTGTACGCCGCCCGGCGCGGCGCCGGGAGGGAGGGGGGCCGCGGCCGTGCGGGAGCGTGGGTGTGGGTGGCCGGGGTGCCGCTGCTGGGCCCGACGGTGTACGCCCGCTACGACCTGATGGTCACCGCCGTCGCGGTCGCCGCGCTGCTGGCGCTGTCGCGCAGCCCGCGTACGGCCGGGGTGCTGGCGGCCTTCGGGGCGCTGCTGAAGGTGTGGCCCGCGCTGCTGCTGGTGGGCACGCCGCGCGGGCGCGTCACCCGCGCCGTGTGGGGTTCGGCCGTGGCGGCGGCCCTGGTGCTGACCGCCGCGTTCGCCGCCGCCATGCCCGGCGCGCTGGACTTCCTCACCCACCAGCGCGACCGCGGCACCGAGGTCGAGTCGGTGGGCGCGCTGGTCTTCCACGTGGCGCGGCACTTCGGCTGGGAGGGCCAGGTGCTGCTGAACTACGGCTCGGTGGAGTTCCTGGGCCCGTACGTGGACCTGGTGAGCACCGCGGCGCTGCTGTGCACCGCCGCCGCCTTCGGCTGGATGCTGCGGTGGCGGCTGCGCGCGGTGGAGTGGACGGCGTCCACCGCGGCGGACGCCGCGTTCGCCGCGGTGCTGCTGTTCACCGTCACCAGCCGGGTCATCAGCCCGCAGTACATGGTCTGGCTGGTGGGCCTGGCGGCGGTGTGCGTGACGCTGCGCACCGGACGGCAGGGGCTGCCCGCCGTGCTGGTGGTCGTGGCGACGGGGGTGACGCTGCTGGAGTTCCCCCTCAACTTCGGCAGCGTGGTGGCGAGCGACGCCCTGGGCATCACGCTGCTGGTGGTGCGCAACGGGCTGCTGGTCGCCGCCGCGGTGCTGGCCTGCGCCCGGCTGTGGCGCACGACGGTTACCGAGCCCCTGCACCGTGCGGAGGGGGCCCTCGGGGAGGGCGAGGACGGC
>NZ_JAKMAY010000202.1:0-10511 GCF_022015835.1 Streptomyces sp. ICN903
CCGGACGCGGGGGGAGGTGCGGGCCTACTCTCTGGGGTGTGCCTGGCGTGTCCGGCCGGATCCTCGTGGTGGACGACAGCGAGGTCATCCGGCAGCTGATCAGGGTCAACCTCGAGCTCGAAGGCTTCGAGGTCGTGACCGCGGCCGACGGTGCCGAGTGTCTGGAGATCGTGGAGCGGGTGCGGCCCGACGTGATCACGCTCGATGTGGCCATGCCCCGGCTCGACGGACTGCGGACCGCCGAGCGGCTGCGCGCCGGCGAGCGGACGCGCGGCATCCCCCTGGCGATCGTCAGCGCCTGTACGCGGTCGGAACTGGGGGGCGAGCGGGCGCGGGCGGCGGTGGTGGACGCGTTCGTGGCCAAGCCGTTCGAGCCGGTGGAGCTGGTGCGGACGGTGCGGCGGCTGGCCGCCGGCGGGCGCGGCAGCGGCGGCGCGTGCGGGACGGAGCCCGTCGTGGGGCGGCCGGGCTGAGCCCGTGGGGCGCACCGGCCCGCGGTCGGCCGGTGTGAGGTGCGTGTCATCCCTTGAAACGCGTTCGCGCCTCCCCGCCCCCTCTCCCATACCCTTGACGCGTGACTCCCGCCCAGCTCTCGCGCACCGTGCTGCGCACCGTGCGCCGCGCTGCCGGCGACGGCGCGCTGGGCGAGCTGTCCCCGGGTGCGCTGGAGGCGCTGGACGGGCTGCCGGAGCGGATCACCGTGGGGCGTCCGCCGCGGCCGGGCTGCGGGGACTACGCCACCAACGCCGCGCTGCGGCTGGCCGCCGTCACCGGACGGCCCGCCCGGAGCGTGGCCGAGGTCCTGCGGGAGAGGCTGGCGCGCGAGGCGGGCATCGCCGATGTGGTGGTCGCCGGGCCCGGGTTCCTCAACATCACCGTGGCGGGGGAGGCCCGGGCGGAGCTGGTGGAGGCCCTGGCGGCGCGGGACGGGGAGTACGCGGTCGCGGAGCGCACCGACCCCGCGCGCGACGTCCGCGGGTGGGCCGCCGCCACCGGCGTGGAGCCCGGCCCCGGGCTGCTGGAGCAGCGCGAGTCCAACCCCCTCTTCCTCGTCCAGTACGCCCACGCCCGCGCCCGGGCGCTGCTGCGCGGCGCCCGTGCCCTCGGCTTCGCGCCCGAGGCCGGGGCGGGCGGGTACGCCTACGACACCCCGCGCGAGGCGGAACTGCTGGGGGCGCTGGCCGAGTACGAGCGGACCGCCGCGCTGGGCGACACCGGCCGGCTCGCCCGCCGGCTGGAGACGGTCGCCGACGGCCTCCTCGGCATACACGCGTCCGTGCTGCCGGCCGGGGAGCACAAACCCCTGGCCGCCCACCGCGCCCGGCTGGCCCTCGCCCAGGCCGCCGGGACGGTGCTGGCCGGCGGCCTGTCCCGGCTGGGCGTCACCGCACCCGTACATCTGTGATGGAGAGCACGAAGCGACCATGAGCCGTTCCGCACATCCCGCCGGGCCCCGCCACGCCGACGTCCTGCCCGAGGGCCACTACACCCCGCCGCCCGCCGACCTCAACGCCCTGGACCCGCGAGTGTGGGCCCGTACCGTCGCCCGCGACGAGCGGGGGGTGACCACGGTCGGCGGGCTGGACGTCGTCGCGCTGGCCGAGGAGTTCGGCACCCCCGCCTACGTCCTGGACGAGGACGACTTCCGGGCCCGCTGCCGCGCCTGGCGCGAGGCCTTCGGCGACGAGGCCGACGTGTTCTACGCCGGGAAGGCCTTCCTGTGCCGCGCGGTGGTGCGCTGGCTGACCGAGGAGGGCCTCAACCTCGACGTCTGCTCCGGCGGCGAGCTGGCCACCGCGCTGGCCGGCGGGATGCCCGCCGAGCGCATCGCGCTGCACGGCAACAACAAGTCCACCGCCGAGATCGAGCGGGCCGTGGAGGCCGGGGTCGGCCGGATCGTGCTGGACTCCTTCCAGGAGATCGCCCGCGTCGCGCACATCGCCGAGCGGCTCGGCAGGCGCCAGCGGGTGCAGATCCGGGTGACGGTGGGTGTGGAGGCGCACACCCACGAGTTCATCGCCACCGCCCACGAGGACCAGAAGTTCGGGCTCGCGCTCGCCGACGGGCAGGCCGCCGAGGCGGTGCGGCGGGTGCTGAAGCTGGACAGCCTGGAGCTGGTGGGCATCCACTCCCACATCGGCTCGCAGATCTTCGACATGGCAGGCTTCGAGGTCGCCGCGCGCCGTGTGGTGCAGCTGCTGACCGAGGTCCGCGACGAGCACGGCGTGGAGCTGCCCGAGATCGACCTCGGCGGCGGTCTGGGCATCGCCTACACCCCCGACGACGACCCGCGCGAGCCCCACGAGATCGCCAGGGCGCTGCACGAGATCGTCGCCCACGAGTGCCGGGCCGCCGGGCTGGCCGCGCCGCGGCTGTCGGTCGAGCCGGGCCGGGCCATCGCCGGTCCGACGACCTTCACCCTCTACGAGGTCGGCACCGTCAAGGAGCTGCCGGGCCTGCGCACCTACGTCAGCGTGGACGGCGGCATGTCCGACAACATCCGCACCGCGCTGTACGACGCCGAGTACTCCGTGGCGCTGGCCTCCCGCACCTCCGAGGCCGCGCCGATGCTCTCGCGCGTGGTCGGCAAGCACTGCGAGAGCGGCGACATCGTGGTGCGCGACGCCTTCCTCCCCGCCGACCTGGCCCCCGGCGACCTGCTCGCCGTCCCGGCCACCGGCGCGTACTGCCGGTCCATGGCGAGCAACTACAACCACTCCCTGCGGCCGCCGGTGGTGGCGGTCTCGGGGGGTGAGGCCCGGGTGATCGTGCGGCGCGAGACGGAGGAGGACCTGCTCGGCCTGGACGTCGGCTGAGCCCGGCCCGGACGGCGTCCGTACACCGCCGGACGCCGTCCGGGCGGCGGCCCCCTCACCGGGCCGTCTCAAAAACGGAGGATGACGTCTCGCATGCTGGATGGAACGGGGGATCCCGTCGTCCGTGCGTGAGACTTGAGTCCACAGGACTGTGGAGAAGCGAGGTCTGATGATGCGTACGCGTCCGCTGAAGGTGGCGCTGCTGGGCTGTGGGGTCGTCGGCTCAGAGGTGGCGCGCATCATGACGACGCACGCGGAGGACCTCGCCGCCCGGATCGGGGCCCCGGTCGAACTGGCCGGGGTCGCCGTCCGCCGCCCCGGAAGGGTCCGCGAGGGCATAGCGCCCGAGCTGGTCACCACCGACGCCGCCGCCCTGGCGGCCCGGGACGACATCGACGTGGTCGTCGAGGTCATCGGCGGCATCGAGCCGGCCCGCACCCTGATCACCACCGCCTTCGAGCACGGCGCCAGTGTGGTCACGGCCAACAAGGCGCTGCTGGCCGAGGACGGTCCGGCCCTCCACGAGGCGGCCGAGAAACACGGGGTGGACCTCTACTACGAGGCCGCCGCCGCGGCCGCGATCCCGCTGGTGCGTCCGTTGCGCGAGTCCCTGGCCGGCGACAAGGTCAACCGCGTCCTGGGCATCGTCAACGGCACCACCAACTTCATCCTCGACCGGATGGACTCCACCGGCGCCGGGTACTCCGAGGCGCTGGACGAGGCCACCGCCCTGGGGTACGCCGAGGCCGACCCGACCGCCGACGTCGAGGGCTTCGACGCCGCCGCCAAGGCCGCGATCCTGGCCGGCATCGCCTTCCACACCCGCGTCCGCCTGGACGACGTGCACCGCGAGGGGCTGACCGAGGTCACCGCCGCCGACATCGCCTCCGCGCGGCGCATGGGCTGCACGGTCAAGCTGCTGGCCATCTGCGAGCGCGCCGCCGACGGGCGCTCGGTCACCGCCCGCGTCCACCCGGCGATGATCCCGCTGACCCACCCGCTCGCCTCCGTCCGCGAGGCGTACAACGCGGTCTTCGTCGAGGCGGAGGCCGCCGGCCGGCTGATGTTCTACGGGCCCGGCGCGGGCGGCGCGCCCACCGCCTCGGCGGTGCTGGGCGATCTGGTCGCCGTCTGCCGCAACAAGCTCGCCGGCGCCCGCGGGCCGGGGGAGTCGGCCTACGCACAGCTTCCGGTGAGCCCGATGGGCGAGGTGGTCACCCGCTACCACATCAGCCTGGACGTCGCCGACAAACCGGGCGTCCTCGCCCAGTGCGCCACCGTCTTCGCCGAGCACGGGGTCTCCATCGACACCGTGCGCCAGCAGGGCATCGACGGCCCCGGCGACGGTGCGTCGCTGGTCGTCGTCACCCACCGGGCCTCGGACGCGGCCCTGTCGGCGACCGTCGAGGCGCTGCGCAGACTGGACACCGTACGCGGCGTCGCGAGCACCATGCGGGTCGAAGGGGAATGAGGAAGATGACCGTCACCACCGCCAGTCCTGGCAGCACCAGCACTCCTCGAATGTCCGGCGCCCACCAGTGGCGGGGCATCATCGAGGAGTACCGCGACCGGCTTCCGGTCACCGACGACACCCCCGTCGTCACCCTGCGCGAGGGCGGCACCCCGCTCGTGCCCGCACAGGTGCTCTCCGAGCGCACCGGCTGCGAGGTCCACCTCAAGGTCGAGGGCGCCAATCCCACCGGATCCTTCAAGGACCGCGGGATGACGATGGCCATCAGCCGCGCCAAGGAGGAGGGCGCGAAGGCCGTCATCTGCGCCTCCACCGGCAACACCTCCGCCTCGGCGGCCGCCTACGCGGTGCGCGCGGGGATGGTCTGCGCGGTGCTGGTGCCGCAGGGCAAGATCGCGATGGGCAAGATGGGCCAGGCGCTGGTGCACGGCGCCAGCATCCTCCAGGTCGACGGCAACTTCGACGACTGCCTCACCCTGGCGCGCGGCCTGTCCGACAACTACCCGGTGTCGCTGGTCAACTCGGTCAACCCGGTGCGGATCGAGGGCCAGAAGACCGCCGCGTTCGAGGTCGTCGACATGCTCGGCGACGCTCCCGACATCCACGTCCTGCCGGTCGGCAACGCGGGCAACATCACCGCCTACTGGCGGGGCTACCGGGAGTACGCCGCGCCCGGCCCCGACGGCGGGGTCCACGCCTCGCGCACACCGCGGATGTGGGGCTTCCAGGCCTCCGGCTCGGCGCCCATCGTGCGGGGCGAGCCGGTCAAGGACCCGCGCACCATCGCCACCGCCATCCGCATCGGCAACCCGGCCTCCTGGGAGTACGCGGAGGCGGCCCGCGACGAGTCCGGCGGGTTCATCGACGAGGTGACCGACCGTCAGATCCTGGCCGCCTACCGGCTGCTGGCCGCGCAGGAGGGCGTCTTCGTCGAGCCGGCCTCGGCCGCCTCGGTCGCCGGTCTGCTCAAGGCTGCCGAGCAGGGGAAGGTCGACCCCGGCCAGCGGATCGTCTGCACCGTCACGGGCAACGGCCTGAAGGACCCGGACTGGGCCGTGCAGGGCGCTCCGCAGCCGATCGTCGTACCCGTCGACGCGGACGCCGCGGCCGAGCGCCTCGGCCTGGTGTGAGGGCGCCGGGCCCGTGACACCCTCCGCGCCGGGTGCGTGCCCGCCAGGGGCCGCACCCGGCACGGGGGCGCATCGACGGCGCGCGACACGCATCGTGCGCCTCCCGTACGCCCTGTACCGCCACCGAACCGTCCTTCGATAGGGTGGGAGTCACGTCCCGACCTGTCATACGGCATGTGCCAGAGGTCAGTGGACCGGTCCGGCCCCAGCCGCGGTTCCCGAAGGCGTCCCGCCGCGCGTCCGCGACCCGCGCCGGACCGGCGTCCGCCCGCACATCCGACCGAGCATCCGAGCAGCACAGTCCCGCAGTCCCACAGGACAGTCACACCAAGGAGAGTCAACGAGCGATGGCCGGTCCCGCGTTCCGCGCCGCCGCCGTCCGGGTGCGCACCCCCGCCACCAGCGCAAACCTCGGTCCCGGCTTCGACGCCCTCGGTCTGGCCCTCGGCCTGTACGACGACGTCGTGGTCCGCGTCGCCGACTCCGGACTGCACATCGACATCGCCGGCGAGGGCGCCGACACCCTGCCCCGCGACGAGAGCCACCTGCTCGTACGCTCCCTGCGCACGGCCTTCGACCTGCTGGGCGGCCAGCCGCGCGGCCTGGAGGTCGTCTGCGCCAACCGCATCCCGCACGGCCGCGGCCTGGGCTCCTCCTCCGCGGCCATCTGCGCGGGCATCATCGCCGCCCGCGCGGTGACCACCGGCGGCGCCGAGAAACTCGACGACACCGCCCTGCTGGAGCTGGCCACGGAGATAGAGGGGCACCCCGACAACGTGGCGGCCTGCCTGCTCGGCGGCTTCACCCTCGCCTGGACGGACGGCGGCGCGGCGCGGGCGATCAGGATGGACCCGGACCCAGCCGTCGTCCCGGTGGTCTTCGTCCCCGACCGGCCGGTGCTCACCGAGACCGCCCGCGGACTGCTGCCCCGTACCGTCCCCCATGTGGACGCCGCCGCCAACGCGGGCCGCGCCGCCCTGCTCGTCGAGGCGCTGACCCGCCGCCCCGAACTCCTGCTGCCCGCCACCGAGGACCGGCTCCACCAGGAGTACCGCGCCCCCGCGATGGAGGAGAGCGTGGAACTGGTGCACCGGCTGCGCGCCGACGGGGTGCCGGCCGTCATCTCCGGCGCCGGGCCCACGGTTCTGGCGCTGGCGCAGGACGCCACGGCCGACAAGGTCGCGCGTCTGGCGGGCGACGGATGGGCGGCCAACCGGCTGTCCCTCGACACGGCGGGAGCCGGTGTGCTGCCGCTGGCCGGCACGGGCCGGTGACACGAATGCGGGCCTTGGAGAGGGGGAATGTTTGTTGGGTCCGGTAGTGTTAACCTCAAGTCTGCACTCGCAGCCTCCTGGGACGACCCGAGGGCGGTGCGGTGCTCTCCGTGATCCCATGGGTACAGTCCCATACGGGGCCACTCCTTCTTCCGGGAGCCTCCAGAACTGCCTGAGCAGCCTGCCGAGCAGTGCCGAGCTCGCTCCGGAACGGCGTGATTGACGCACGTCATCCCCTCACGCCACACCACGTATTGACTATGTACTGATTCCTCCGCCGTACATCCGGGCGGAACCACCGCCCCGGCCCGGTCGAGACGAAGACCGCCGCCGGACAGCACAACCGGTCGCCGAGCCAGACAGGCCGACGCCCGCTCCAGGGAAGGACCCTTCGTGAGCGATACCACCGATCTGATGGGCGTGGACGCCGCCGAAGCCGCCGCGCCCGCCACGGACGCCCCTGCCGCGCCCGCATCCGGTACCGCCCCCAGGCGTCGCCGCTCCGGCACGGGCCTCGAGGGCATGGTTCTCGCCGAACTGCAGCAAGTCGCCTCCGGTCTCGGTATCAAGGGCACGGCGCGGATGCGCAAGAGCCAGCTGATCGAGACGATCCGGGCCAAGCAGGCCGAGAACGGCTCGGGCTCCGCCCCCGCCGCCGCCGAGGCACCGGCCGCCCCCGCGGAGAGCAAGCCGCGCCGCCGCGCGACCTCCAAGGCGCGTACGGGCGAGAGCGCCGAGGGCGCCGCCGGCGAGGCCGCTCAGCAGCAGATCGACATCCCCGGCCAGCCCGTCAGCGACGAGCCCGCCGGCGAGCGCCGCCGCCGCGGAGGCAAGGGCGCCGAGGGCAGGGGTGCCGAGGCACCGGCCGCCGCCGAGACCGCCGAGGAAAGGCCCGCCGAGGGCCGGGGCGACGGCGGCAGGCAGGACAAGCAGCAGGACAAGCAGGAAAAGCAGCAGGACAAGGGCGACCGCCAGGACAAGGGCGGCGACCGCCAGGGCAAGGGCCGCCAGCGCGACCGCCGCGGCAAGGACGGCGGCCAGCAGCAGGGCCAGGACGGCGGCAACCGCCAGGGTCGCGACCGCGACAACCGCGGCGACCGCGACGACGACTTCGAGGGCGGCCGCCGCGGACGCCGGGGCCGCTACCGCGACCGCCGGGGCCGCCGGGGCCGCGACGACTTCGCCGCCGAGCCGCAGATCTCCGAGGACGACGTCCTGATCCCGGTCGCCGGAATCCTGGACATCCTCGACAACTACGCGTTCGTGCGCACCTCCGGCTACCTGCCCGGTCCGAACGACGTGTACGTCTCCCTGGCCCAGGTCCGCAAGAACGGCCTGCGCAAGGGCGACCACGTCACCGGCGCGGTCCGCCAGCCGCGCGAGGGCGAGCGGCGCGAGAAGTTCAACGCGCTGGTCCGCCTGGACTCGGTGAACGGCATGTCGCCCGAGAGCGGCAAGGGCCGGCCCGAGTTCGGCAAGCTCACCCCGCTGTACCCGCAGGAGCGGCTGCGGCTGGAGACCGAGCCGAACCACCTCACCTCGCGGATCATCGACCTGGTCTCGCCCATCGGCAAGGGGCAGCGCGGTCTGATCGTGGCCCCGCCGAAGGCGGGCAAGACCACGGTCCTGCAGTCGATCGCCAACTCCATCACCCGCAACAACCCCGAGTGCCACCTGATGGTCGTGCTCGTGGACGAGCGGCCGGAGGAGGTCACCGACATGCAGCGGTCGGTCAAGGGCGAGGTCATCTCCTCGACCTTCGACCGCCCGGCGGAGGACCACACCACCATCGCCGAGCTGGCCATCGAGCGGGCCAAGCGGCTGGTGGAGCTCGGCCACGACGTGGTGGTGCTGCTGGACAACATCACCCGCCTGGGCCGCGCGTACAACCTGGCCGCCCCCGCCTCGGGCCGCATCCTGTCCGGTGGTGTCGACTCCACCGCGCTCTACCCGCCGAAGAAGTTCTTCGGCGCCGCGCGGAACATCGAGGACGGCGGCTCCCTGACGATCCTGGCCGCCGCGCTGGTCGAGACCGGCTCGCGGATGGACGAGGTCATCTTCGAGGAGTTCAAGGGCACCGGCAACATGGAGCTCAAGCTCGACCGGAAGCTCGCCGACAAGCGGATCTTCCCGGCGGTGGACGTCGACGCGTCCGGCACCCGCAAGGAGGAGATCCTGATGGGCGCCGAGGAGCTGGGCATCGTCTGGAAGCTGCGGCGCGTCCTGCACGCGCTGGACCAGCAGCAGGCCATCGAGCTGCTGCTGGACAAGATGAAGCAGACGAAGTCGAACGCCGAGTTCCTGATGCAGATCCAGAAGACGACGCCGGCGCCCGGCAACGGCGACTGACCGGCGTCCGGCGCAGCACGGCACGGCGAGGGCCGCCCCACCGCACACGGTGGGGCGGCCCTCGCCGCGCGTGACCACCTCGTCACCGTCCCGTCACCGCCGCGCCCCACGGCCCGCCTCCACGGCCCGCCCCTGAGGAAGGCGCGGAGTGATCAGGCCCGATGGGGGTACGCCGTCGCAAGTGGAGAAGGAGGTCCCCCGCCGACCGCTGACCGTCCGGCCCGACCCGGCCCGGCGGCCCCGGCTGGCACCGGCCGGCCCCACGGCAGCCCCGCGACAGCCCCCCACACGACAGGGGAGACGTACGGCAGACGAGGAACGACATGGCGGACGAGGACACCACCATCGGCGGCGGGCGAAGCGGCGGACGGGAACGCCGCGGCCCGCGCCCGCGGCGGCGCAGGGGCCTGTACGCGGCCGCGTGGGCCACGGTCGGCGCCCTCGTGCTGGCCGGGGCCGGACTCGGGCTCGTCTACTCCAGGATCGACGGCAACATCGCCGGGATCGACATCGACTCCGTCCTGGGCCCCGACCGGCCCGCCGACGTCCCCGACGGCACGCTGGACATCCTGCTGCTCGGCTCCGACACCCGCGCCGGGGACAACTCCCGCTACGGCCGCGACGACGGCACCGCCCGCTCCGACACCGCGATGATCGTCCACATCAACAAGGAGCACGACCGGGCCTCCATCGTCTCCATCCCCCGGGACACCCTCGTCGAACGGCCCGAGTGCGAGAAGACCGGCGGCGGCACGGCGCCCGCCGCCCGTCGCGCGATGTTCAACCAGGCGTACGAGATCGGCGGCCCGGCCTGCACCGTCAAGACGGTCGAGTCGATGACCGGCATCCGCATGGACCACTACGTCGAGCTCGACTTCGACGGCTTCGAGAAGGTGGTCGACGAACTGGGCGGGGTGGAGGTCACCGTCACCGAACCGATCGAGGACGAGGACAGCCGGCTGGAACTGGAGCCGGGACGCCACACCCTGGACGGGGAGCGGGCCCTGGCACTGGTCCGCACCCGCAAGGGCGTGGGCAACGGCAGCGACCTGGGCCGCATAAAGCTCCAGCACACCTTCGTCGAGGCCCTCGCCGACCGGGTGGGGGAGGTCAGGGTGTTCTCCGACCCCAAGAAGACCTACGACCTCCTCGACACCGTCACCTCCCACCTCACCACCGACGCGGCCCTGGCGTCGGTCCCGGACCTGGCCGGCCTGGCCGGGGCCGTGAAGGGCATCGACTCGCAGGACATCGAGACGGTCACCCTGCCGGTGCGCTACTCCTCCGCCGATCCCAACCGGGTGGTGCCGATCGGGGTGCAGACGGAGCGGATCTGGGACGCGCTCAAGGCGGACCGGCCGATCCCCGACTCCGCCACCAAGGGGTCCGCGGCCCGGGAGGCCACGGAGGCCGAGGACGCGGTGGAGGCGGAGGGAGCCGGAGGAGGCGGTCAGGCCGGGTAGGCCGGGGA
>NZ_JAKMAY010000203.1:0-10500 GCF_022015835.1 Streptomyces sp. ICN903
CGCCCCGGCCGTGCCCCGCCCCGTCCAGCCTCTCGGTCAGCCTCTCCGCAGCGCCGAGCTGCCCGCCGTCCCCAGCCAGCCCGCCAGCTTGCCGCCCCGGCCCACGGCCATCAGCCGCCGCTCGGCGGCGTCGCGCACCGCGTCCGTGGCGACGACCAGCAGTTCGTCGCCGTGCCGCAGGACGGTCGACGGCGAGGGTACGAAGCTGCTGTCCCCCCGTACGACCAGGGTGACCGCCGCGCCCTTGGGCAGCCGCAGTTCGGCCACCTCCACGCCCTGCATGCGCGAGCCGTCGGGGATGGACACCGCGATCAGATGCCCGCGCAGCCGCTCCAGCGGGGCCGACTCGATCTCCAGATCCTGTGCGTCCTCGCCGCCGGCCAGCCTGAGCTTCCGGGTGACCCAGGGGAGGGTCGGCCCCTGGATCAGGGTGAAGACCACCACCAGGACGAAGACGATGTTGAAGATCCGGTCGCTGTCCCTGCCCGGTTCGGACATGGGGATCGTCGCCAGGATGATGGGCACCGCGCCGCGCAGCCCGGCCCACGACATCAGTACCTGCTCCCGCAGGGGCCGCCGGAAGGGCAGGCTGCACAGCAGCACCGAGACCGGCCGGGCCACCAGCGTCAGCACCACCCCGATGACCAGCGCGGCCCCGAAGTCCTCCAGCAGCTCCGAGGGAGTGGCCAGCAGGCCGAGCAGGACGAACAGGCCGATCTGCGCGATCCAGGCCACGCCCTCCGCGAAGCCCCGGGTGGCCGGGCGGTGCGGCAGCCTGGCGTTGCCCAGGACGATCCCGCAGATGTAGGTGGCCAGGAAGCCGCTGCCCTGGGCCAGCGAGCCCCCCGCGTAGGCCAGGACGCACAGCGCCATCACCGCGATCGGGTACAGGCCGGAGGAGGACAGCGCCACGTGCCGCATCCCGTACTCGCCGAGCTTGCCGACGAGCACTCCGACCGCGACGCCGATCGCCAGCTGCAGCGCGATGTTCCCGATCAGCAGGTACCACGAGTCCATCGGGCCGGACACGGAGAAGGCGATCACCAGGATGACCACGGGAGGGTCGTTGAACCCCGACTCCGCCTCCACCGTCCCGGCCAGCCGCCGGGGCAGCGGCATCTTGCGCAGTACGGAGAAGACCGCGGCGGCGTCGGTGGAGGAGACCACCGCGCCCATGATCAGCGCCAGTTGCCAGTCCAGGCCGACCAGGTAGTGGGCGCCCGCGGCGGTGACCGCGACGCTGATGCCGACACCCACCGTCGCGAGCACGGCGGCGGCGGGCATGACGGGCCGGATGTCGCGCCACTTGGTGCTCAGCCCGCCCTCGGCCAGGATCACCACGAGCGCCGCGTAGCCCAGCACCTGGGTCAGCTCGGCGTTGTCGAATTCGATCCCGAGCCCGTCCTGCCCCAGGGCCAGACCGAGCCCCAGGTAGATCAGGAGGCTGGGCAGGCCGGTTCGGGTGGAGAGCCGGACCGCGGCGATGGCGACGAGCAGGACGATCGCGGAGACCAGCATGAGTTCGTTGAGACGGTCGACAGTCAGAAGCGGATCCTTCCGTGGGCGTGCGGAGGCAACGGCCGGGACCCGACCGCCGGGAAGTCATTTCTTTGCCTAACAATTTACCATTGCTTGAATCTCCGGCTCCTGATGCGCGGACTCCCTGCCGACCGGCGACCCGGCTCGTCCTATGGTTGCTCCAGCACCTCTGGTCCCACCCTGCCCTCGAAGGACAGCGATGCCCGCCAAGAAGACCCCGCGACGCGCCCGCCTTCTCGTGATCGCAGTCGTGCTGCTGCTCGTGGCGGGCGTCGGCTACGGCGCCTACTGGAGCGTCGGCACCGTCCGCGCGTCCTTCCCGCAGACGACCGGCTCGATGGAGCTCGACGGCCTCTCCGCCCCGGTCACCGTCAAACGCGACGAGCACGGCATACCCCAGCTCTACGCCGACAGCGCCGAGGACCTCTTCCGCGCCCAGGGCTTCGTCCACGCCCAGGACCGCTTCTGGGAGATGGACGTACGGCGGCACATGACGGCCGGCCGGCTGTCGGAGATGTTCGGCGAGAGCCAGGTCGAGACCGACGCCTTCCTGCGCACCCTGGGCTGGCGGAAGGTGGCGCAGGAGGAGTACGACACCAAGCTGTCGGACACGACCAAGAAGTACCTGCTGGCCTACGCCGAGGGCGTCAACTCCTACCTGGACGGACGCAGCGGCGAGGAACTCTCCCTGGAGTACGCGGCCCTGGGCCTCGTCAGCGACTACAAGCCGCACAAGTGGTCGCCGGTGGACTCCGTGGCCTGGCTCAAGGCCATGGCCTGGGACCTGCGCGGCAACATGCAGGACGAGATAGACCGGGCCCTGCTCTCCAGCCGCCTGACGAGCAAGCAGATCGAGGCGCTCTACCCGGACTACCCCTTCGACCGGAACAAGCCGATCGTCCAGGACGGCGCCGTCAGCGCCCTCGACGGCGCCTACGACCCGGAGGGCACCCCCGCTGAGGGCGGGAACCCCGCGCAGAACGGCACCACGGCTCCCGGCACCAACGCCCCCGGCACCACGGCTCCCGGCGGCGCCGGCCAGGGCACCGGGACCGGCCAGGGCACCCCGGCAGACCAGGCCGGCCAGGCCGGTCAGGGTGTGCAGACCCAGCTCGCCGCGCTGGCCGCCTCCCTCGACGCCGTCCCCGCCCTCCTGGGCCCCAACGGCGACGGCATCGGCTCCAACTCCTGGGTCGTCTCCGGCGAGTACACGACCACCGGCAAGCCGCTGCTCGCCAACGACCCGCACCTGGCCCCGCAGCTTCCCTCCCTCTGGTACCAGATGGGCCTGCACTGCAACTCGGTCGGCAAGGACTGCCCCTTCGACGTCGCGGGCTTCACCTTCTCCGGCATGCCCGGCGTGATAATCGGCCACAACCAGGACATCTCCTGGGGCTTCACCAACCTCGGCGCCGACGTCACCGACCTGTACCTGGAGAAGATCGAGAACGGCACGTACCTCTACGACGGGAAGAAGATCCCGTACGAGACCCGCGAGGAGGTCATCAAGGTCGCGGGCGGCGAGGACCGCAGGATCACCGTCCGCTCCACCCGCCACGGCCCCCTCGTCTCCGACCGCAGCGACGAGCTGGCCGGAGTCGGCGACCACGCCCCGGTCGGCGACGTCGCCCCCGACCGCGGCAAGGGATACGCCGTCGCGCTGCGCTGGACGGCGCTGGAGCCCTCCAGGACGATGGACGCGGTCTTCGAGCTGAACACCGCCACCGACTTCAGCGGGTTCCGCGAGGCCGCCCGGAAGTTCGCCGTCCCCTCCCAGAACCTGGTCTACGCCGACACCGAGGGCAACATCGGCTACCAGGCCCCCGGCCGCATCCCGGTCCGCGCCGAGGGCCACGACGGCCGCTACCCGGCGCCCGGCTGGAACCCGGACTACGAGTGGGAGAGCTACATACCGCAGGAGGCCCTGCCCTGGGAGTACAACCCGGAGCGCGGCTACATCGTCACCGCCAACCAGGCCGTGATCGACACGGAGAAGTACCCCTACCCGCTCACCGAGGACTGGGGCTACGGCGCCCGCAGCCAGCGGATCGACGACCTCATCCAGTCCAAGATCAAGGACGGCGGCAAGGTCTCCACGGACGACATGCGCACCATGCAGCTGGACAACAGCAGCGAGATAGCCAAGATCCTGGTGCCGTACCTGCTGAAGATCGACGTCGAGGACCCCTACGTCCGCCAGGCGCAGGAACTGCTGGAGGGCTGGGACTACACCCAGGACGCCGACTCCGCGCCCGCCGCCTACTTCAACGGCGTGTGGCGCAACCTCCTCAAGCTCGGCTTCGGCAACAAGCTCCCCAAGGAGGTCCGCGTCGAGGGCGAGTGCCTGCGGGTCCGCCCGGCCGACGAGTCCGGTCCGATCGAGGACCTGAGCGGCAACCCGCGCACCGTCCGCGAGTGCGGCACGCGCGCCCCGGAGTCCGCGCAGCCCGACGGCGGCGACCGCTGGTACGAGGTCGTGCGCACGCTGCTGGACGAGCCCGACAGCGGCTGGTGGACCCCCGGCAGCCGCTTCGAGGAGGGCGAGGGAGACCGCGACGCGCTGCTGGCCCGCGCCATGGAGGACGCCCGCTGGGAGCTGACCACCAAGCTCGGCAAGGACATCGAGACCTGGAGCTGGGGCCGTCTGCACCGGCTGATGCTCCAGAACCAGACCCTGGGCACCGAGGGTCCCGGCTTCGTCCAGCACCTGCTCAACCGCGGCCCGTGGGACCTGGGCGGCGGCGAGGCGGCCGTCAACGCCACCGGCTGGAACGCCGCGGGCGGCTACGAGGTGATCTGGGTGCCGTCGATGCGGATGGTGGTCAACCTGGCCGACCTCGACGGGTCGAGCTGGATCAACCTCACCGGCGCCTCCGGCCATGCCTACCACTCCAACTACGTGGACCAGACGGACATGTGGGCCGAGGGTGAGCAGCTGGACTGGGCGTTCAGCCGCAAGGCCGTCGAGGACGCGACCGTGGACACCATGGCCCTCACCCCGTAACGCCGCAGGCGCCACCGCGAGTACCGCCGCGAGCCCCGCGCCCGCCGGTCTCACGCCGTGAAGCGGTGCACCCCCTCGGGGGTCACCGCGGCGTGCACCGGACGGTCGTGGGGCTCCGCCGGTACCCGGCGCAGGTACTCGCCGGAGTGCAGCAGCACCACCAGCGCCGGGGCGGCCCCGGACGCCTCGATCCGGGCCAGCACCCGGTCGTAGCTGCCCCCGCCGCGTCCCAGGCGCATCCCGCGCCGGTCCACCGCCAGACCCGGCAGCAGCACGGCGTCCGCCCCGGTCACGGCCTGCGGCCCCAGCCGCCGCCCGGTGGGTTCCAGCAGCCCCCGGCGGGCGGGGGAGAGGAACTCGGCGCCCTCGTAGGCGGCCCAGTCCAGGTCGTCGTCCGGCAGCAGCACCGGCAGCAGCACGCGTACGCCGCGCCAGTGCAGTTCGTCCACCAGCGCGCGGGTGTCCGGCTCGCGCCCCACCGAGACGTACGCGGCGACGGTGCGCGCCCCGGCCAGCTCGGGCAGCTCCAGGGCGTGCCGGGCGAGCGCGCCGGCGAGCCGGTGGACGCCGTCCTCCGGCAGACGGGCCCGCGCCGCCAGGAGGGAGCGCCGCAGGGCCCGCTTCTCACCGGCCACCGTCCGAGCCGTCCGAGCCGTCTGTGCTGTCTGAGCCGTCTGCGTCTCGTCCGGTGCCGCGTGCGTACTCCGGTGTGCTCCGGTGGTTCCTTCGTCCTTCACGCCGTGTTCATCTCCCCGGCTCGATTACGCCAGTCCCTCGCCATGGCAGGCGCATTATCATCCTGATGGCGCGCCAGCGCGGCCCCGAGCGCCGGGACATTCCCCCGTAAACCGCAACGGACCAGTCAGACATGCGCGTTACGTGACAAACCAACGGCTATGGTGCAGACATGACTACCTCGCGTACACGGCGGATCACCAAGGCCGTCATCCCGGCCGCCGGGCTCGGCACCCGCTTCCTTCCGGCGACGAAGGCCACCCCGAAGGAGATGCTGCCGGTCGTCGACAAGCCCGCGATCCAGTACGTGGTGGAGGAGGCCGTCACCGCCGGCCTCCCCGACGTCCTGATGGTCACCGGCCGCAACAAGCGCCCGCTGGAGGACCACTTCGACCGCAACTACGAGCTGGAGGAGGTGCTGCGCAGCAAGGGCGACGCCACCAAGCTCACCCGCGTCCAGGAGTCCACCGACCTGGCCACCATCCACTACGTGCGCCAGGGCGACCCCAGGGGTCTGGGCCACGCGGTACTGTGCGCCGCCCCCCACGTCGGCGACCAGCCCTTCGCCGTCCTCCTCGGCGACGACCTCATCGACGCGCGCGACCCGCTGCTGTCCAGGATGATCGAGGTCCAGGAGACCTACGGCGGCAGCGTCGTGGCGCTGCTGGAGGTCGACCCGGCCAGCATCCATCTCTACGGCTGCGCCGTCGCCGAACCCACCGGCGACGACGACGTCGTTCGCGTGTCGGACCTGGTGGAGAAGCCCTCCCGCGAGGACGCCCCCAGCAACCTGGCCGTCATCGGCCGCTACGTCCTGGACCCGGCCGTCTTCGAGGTGCTGCGCAAGACCGAGCCCGGCCGCGGCGGCGAGATCCAGCTCACCGACGCCCTCCAGGCCCTCGCCGCCGACCCGGGAATCGGCGGCCCGGTCCACGGTGTGGTATTCAAGGGCCGCCGCTACGACACCGGCGACCGCGGGGACTACCTCCGCGCCATCGTCAGGCTGGCGAGCGAGCGCGAGGACCTGGGCCCGGACTTCCGCGCCTGGCTGCGAGACTTCGTCAAAGAGGAGCTGTAGGCACTTGAGCGGTACCCGGTCCGTCGACGAGCACCTGGCCGACATCCTGCGGTCGGTCCGGCCGCTGGAACCCATCGAGCTGCATCTGCTCGACGCCCAGGGCTGCGTGCTCACCGAGGACGTCCTGGTGCCCGTCTCCCTGCCCCCCTTCGACAACAGCTCCATGGACGGCTACGCGGTGCGCGTCGCCGACGTGGAGAAGGCGGACGAGGACGCCCCGGCGGTGCTGGAGGTCGTCGGCGACGTGGCGGCGGGCGCCGGCCGGCCGCCCGAGGTCGGCCCCGGCCAGGCCGCCCGTGTGATGACCGGCGCGCCGCTGCCGCCCGGAGCCGAGGCCGTCGTCCCCGTGGAGTGGACCGACGGCGGCACCGGCGGCGGCCCGGCCGACGCCATGGCCGCCCACAGCGCCGACCCGTCCGGCGCGGCCGGCGAGGTCCGCGTCCACCGCCCGGTGGCGGCACGGCAGTACGTGCGGGGCAAGGGCAGCGACGTACGCGCCGGCTCCGTCGCCCTGGAGGCCGGCACCGTCCTGGGCCCGGCGCAGATCGGCCTGCTGGCCGCCGTCGGCTGCGGCACCGTCACCGTACGGCCGCGCCCGCGCGTGGTGGTGCTCTCCACCGGCAGCGAACTGGTCCGGCCCGGCGCGCCGTTGGGCCCCGGCCAGATCCACGACTCCAACAGCTTCGCGCTGACCGCCGCCGCCCGCGACGCCGGCGCCATCGCCTACCGGGTCGGCGCGGTGGCCGACGACGCCGCCACCCTGCGCACCGTCATCGAGGACCAGCTCGTGCGCGCCGACGCCATCGTCACCAGCGGCGGAGTCAGCGTCGGCGCGTACGACGTGGTCAAGGAGGCGCTCACCGGCCTGGAGGGCACCGTCCTGGGCGGCGCCGAGCCGGCGGACGACGGGGACGGCGATGACGGGGACGGCGGCAACGGGGACGGCGGCGAGGATGCCGGGGGCGAGGGCGCCGGGAGCGCCGGCGACACGCCGCGGCCCCCCGCGCGCGTGGAGTTCCGCCGCCTGGCCATGCAGCCCGGCAAGCCGCAGGGCTTCGGCCTGGTCGGGCCCGACCGGATCCCGCTGTTCGCCCTCCCCGGCAACCCCGTCAGCTCCTACGTCTCCTTCGAGCTGTTCGTCCGCCCCGCCCTGCGCGCCCTGATGGGCCTGGAGCCCGTCACCCGGCGCACGGTCGCCGCCCGACTGGAGTGCGAGGAGCCGATCGCCTCCCCGGAGGGCAAACGCCAGTTCCTGCGCGGCCGGTACGAGCCCCCGACCGCGGGGGAGGAGCTGGGCACGGTCCGCCCGGTGGGCGGCCCCGGCTCGCACCTGCTGGGCTCGCTGGCCCGCGCCGACGCGCTGGTCGTCGTACCCGAGCGGACCACCGAGGTCGCCCGGGGCGACGAACTGGAGGTCGTGCTCCTGGACTGACGCGACGGCGCCCGCGCCGCGGCGGGTACCGTTGACGTCCGGAACGGACCGACGCGGGAGAGCGATGAGCAGCGCGCGACAGGGGAGTCCAGCAGGCGGGGCCGCCGGCCTCACCCACATCGACGAGGCGGGCGCGGCCCGGATGGTCGACGTCTCGGCCAAGGACGCCACCGTCCGCACGGCGCGCGCCACCGGCCGCGTACGCGTCTCCCCCCGGGTGGTGGAGCTGCTGCGCGGCGAGGGCGTGCCCAAGGGCGACGCGCTCTCGGTCGCCCGTATCGCCGGGATCATGGGCGCCAAGCGCACCCCCGACCTCGTACCGCTGTGCCACCCGCTGGCCCTGTCCGGGGTGAAGGTCGACCTCGCCGTCGCCGACGACGCGGTGGAGATCGCGGCGACGGTGCGCACCACCGACCGCACGGGTGTGGAGATGGAGGCGCTGACGGCCGTGTCGGTCGCGGCGCTGACGGTGGTCGACATGGTCAAGGCCGTCGACAAGGGGGCCGTCATCACGGACGTGCGGGTGGAGGAGAAGACCGGGGGAGCCTCCGGGGACTGGAGCCGCGACCGATGACCGAGCCCGTCTCCGCGCCCGGGTCCGGGCCCGCCTTCGAGCCGGGGCCCGCGCCCATGGCCCGCCGCGCCCTCGCCGTCACCGTCTCCAACCGCGCCGCCGCGGGCGTCTACGCCGACACCACCGGCCCGCTGCTGGCCCAGGCCCTGGGCGCGCTGGGCTTCGCCACCGACGGCCCGCGCGTCGTCCCGGACGGCGAACCCGTCCAGGACGTGCTGCGCGAGGCCGTCGCCGACGGCTACGCCGTGGTGCTCACCACCGGCGGCACCGGCATCTCGCCCACCGACCGCACCCCGGAGATGACCCGGGCCGTACTCGACCACGAGGTTCCCGGCATCCCCGAGGCCATCCGCGCCGCCGGCCTGGCCAAGGTGCCCACCGCCGCCCTCTCGCGCGGCGTCGCGGGCGTCGCCGGCCGCACCCTGATCGTCAATCTCCCCGGCTCCACCGGAGGCGTACGCGACGGCCTGGCGGTCCTGGAGCCCCTGCTGTCGCACGCCGTGGACCAGATCCACGGCGGCGACCACCCCAGGAAGGACGTACCCCACTGAACGCACCCTGGCCGGTCGAGCTGACGGACGGTGACATCACCCTCCGCCCCATAAGGCTGCGCGACCACCGCGTCTGGCGCGAGGTGAACCAGCGCAACCGCGACTGGCTGCGCCCCTGGGAGGCCACCGTCCCGCCCGCCCTGCCCGGCCGTCTGCCGCCGCGCCGCCCGACGTACCGGCAGATGGTCCGGCATCTCCGGGCGGAGGCGCAGGCGGGCCGGATGCTGCCCTTCGTGATCGAGTACCGGGGGCGGCTGGTCGGCCAGCTCACCGTCGCGGGCATCACCTGGGGCTCGATGTGCTCGGGCCACATCGGTTACTGGGTGGACCGGGAGGTGGCCGGACGCGGTGTGATGCCGACGGCCGTCGCGCTCGCCGTGGACCACTGCTTCCGCACCGTCGGACTGCACCGGATCGAGGTCTGCATCCGCCCGGAGAACGGGCCGAGCCGCCGGGTGGTGGAGAAACTCGGATTCCGCGAGGAGGGGCTGCGGCCGCGCTATCTGCACATCGACGGAGCCTGGCGCGACCATCTGGTCTACGCGCTGACCACGGAGGACGTCCCCGACGGCCTGCTGGAACGCTGGCACCGGCGCTCTCTTCCCGGCACCCCACAGAAATAAAATAAATGTTCGATATTGCCTGAGGGTAAGACACCTTACAGTCATCGGCCGGGCACATTCGCGGAGGCAGGCCGCCTTAATCGCAAAAAACGGTTGAGATATCAGCCAGATCGTGCGACACACCGCGCCAATTGGCGTATCACCCTCGCGAAACCCCTCTACCGTGTGGTGGGTGAGCAGCAGCGGCCTCATCTACGCAGTCATCGTCGGGGCCTGGGCCGCCTACCTGGTGCCGATGTGGCTCCGCCGGCAGGACGAACTCAACGAGGCTCGTCCGACGGAGCGCTTCGGCACCGCCATCCGGCTGCTGTCCGGCCGGGCTGGCATGGAGCGCCGGTACGCCAGGAACCTCAAGGAGGCGTCCGGGGACGGCGGCCCCGCCGACGGTGACGACCAGGGTGCCCCGGGCGTCGACGTCCGGGCGCTCGCCGACCCCGTGACCGAGCACATCACGGTCCCCGGCCCCGCCACGGTCGCGCGCGCCGAGGCCCCCACCGAGGTACGCCGCCCCCAGCAGGACCCGGCAGGCAGGCCCAGCCGGCCGAGCCGGCCGGGCCACCCGAACCAGGGGCAGAAGGGCCGGGCCAAGCTCCTCGCCCGCCGCCGGCGCACCACGATGGTGCTCTTCCTCGCCTTCACGCTCGGCGCGATCGTCGCGGCGGTCGGCGGCATCGCGTTCCTGTGGGCCCCGGCGATCCCGGCCGGGCTGCTGAGCGCCTACATCGCCCACATGCGCGCCCAGGAGAGGCGCCGCTTCGAGTTCGTGATGGACCGGCGCCACGCCGAGGACGCCGCCCGCCACCTGCGCGAGCGCCGCACGGACCGCGCCGACCACGGGGAACGGACGGACCGAGCCACCGGCGGCCGTACCGCCACGGGCCGTACCGCCACGGGCCGTACCGCCACGGGCCGCAACGCCACCGGCCGCAACGCCTCCGCCCGCACCCCCGAACCGGCCCCCGAG
>NZ_JAKMAY010000204.1:0-10412 GCF_022015835.1 Streptomyces sp. ICN903
GAGGCGGGGCAGCGCGGCACCCGGGTCGTCCTGCGGCCCGCCGCCACCCCGCTGCCCCTGGGCTTCCTCGCCCTGGGCTTCGCCACCTTCCTCTTCGCCGCGCTCCAGCTCGGCTGGCTCCAGCCCTACGAGGGGCGCCTGGTGGCACTGGCCGTCCTGCTGCTGACGGTGCCGCTGCAACTGCTGGCGTCGGTGCTCGGCTTCCTGTGCCGGGATCCGGGGGCGGGCACGGCGATGGGGCTGCTGGCGGGCACCTGGGCCGCCGCCGCGGGCACCACCGTCCTCACCCCGCCCGGTTCGCACAGCGACGCACTGGGCCTGGCGCTGCTGGCCTCCGCCGTCGCCCTGCTGGTGGCCGCCGCGGCGGACGGCGGGAAACTCGTGGCGGCGGCGGTGGTCACCCTCTCGGCCGTCCGCTTCGCCGTCACCGGGATCGCGGAGCTGACGGCGTCCCCCGCCTGGGAGAGCGCCGCCGGGGTCACCGGTCTCGTCCTGGCCGCGCTGGCCTGCTACGCCGCGCTCGCCTTCCTGCTGGAGAACGCCCTGGGACGCGCCGTACTGCCGGTGCTGCGCAAGGAGCCGGCCGGGGACGAGCCGGGGGTGCGCCCCCGGCTGTGAGACCGCGGGCGCGCGGGGCGCGTCACGCGCCGGTGGGCAGGCTCACGCGCCCGGCCCACCGCACCAGCGCCTCGTCGTAACGCCGCGCCATCAGGCGGGCCAGCTCCGGGGCGTCGCCCAGCACCGGGGCCAGCAGGTCGGCGCCCGCCTCGCGGGCACCGGCGGCGATGCGGTCCGGGAGGAAGCCGGGCGCTATGACGTAGGGGGCGACGGCCACCCGCCGCACCCCTCGGGCACGCAGCTCCCGCACCGCGTCGGCGGTGCGGGGAAGGGATGCGGAGGCGAACGCGGGCCGCACGGCACACCAACCGGAGATGTGCCGCCACTCCCGCGCGATATCTGCGATCACCGCGATCGCCTCCGGGTCGGAGGAGCCCGCCGAGGCCAGGACGACCCCGGTCGAGCGTTCGTCGCCGGGCCGCAGCCCGGCCTCGTGCAGCCGCCGCTCCAGGGCGGCCGTCAGCAGCCGGTCCGGGCCCAGGACGTCGGCCTGGTGCACCGCCAGCCGCGGCAGCCGCGCCACCGTCTCGCCCAGCACCGCGGGGATGTCGGCCTTGGCGTGGAAGGCGCGGGTGAGCAGCAGAGGCAGGGCCACCACCCGCCGTACGCCGTCGGCGTGCAGACGGGTCAGCACCTGGGGGACGGAGGGGGCGTTGAAGTCCAGATGGCCCACCTCGACCCGCAGCTCCGGGCGCAGCCCGCGCAGCCGGGCGCACAGCGCGGCCACCGTCGCCGCGTGGCGCGGGTCGCGGCTGCCGTGCGCGACGACCAGCAGGGCGGGACGGGCATCGCGGGCGCCGCGGGCGTCCGGGACTTCGCGGCCGGGGATGCGGAGGGTGCGCACGGGGCCGCTCACCGCCCGGTCGCCGACGCCAGACCGCGGCTGTGCAGCACACGGCGCTCCACGGGCGAGAACAGCGCCGACTCCACCAGCACACCGACCGCCAGGATCAGCACCACCGAGGCCAGCACCAGGCTCAGCTCGCCGCCCTGCCGGCCCGCGTCCAGCATCCGGCCGATGCCGGGCAGGGGGGTGGCGGTGATGAGCTCGGCCGTCATCAGGGCGCGCCAGCCGAAGGTCCAGCCCTGCCGCAGCGCCGCCACGAAGCCGGGCAACGCGGCGGGGACCAGGACGTGGACGGCTCCGCGCAGGCCGCCGGCGCCCATCGACCGGCCCGCCCGCAGCAGCAGCGGCGGTATCAGGTCGACGGCGGCGGTGACCCCGACGGCGATGGAGGGCACCGCGCCGAGCAGCACCACGGCGTAGACCGCGCCCTCGGAGTTGCCCAGCGCGATCACCGCGACCGGCACCAGCGCGGCGGCAGGCAGCGACTGCACGGCGGACAGGATGGGCCCCAGGACCGTGCGCAGCGGCGCGACCCGGGTGAGCAGCAGCCCCAGGGGGACGCCGATGGCGGCGGAGGCGGCGAAGCCGACCAGGCAGCGCAGCAGGCTGTGGCCGAGGGCGGGCAGCAGGGTGCCGTCCGACCAGGCGCCCGCGAGCTCGCCCCACACGGCGGCGGGGGAGGGCAGGGTGGCCGACCAGTTCAGCGCGTACGCCGTCTGCCACAGCGCCAGCACCAGGGCTACGGCCGCCAGCGGCGGCGCGGCCTTGGCCAGCACCCGCCGCGAGGTGGCGGCGGTGGCGGACACGGGGGACTCCAGGGCGTCCAGGCCGGACGCCATCTCGTCGGAGTCGCCGGGGCCACCGGGGCCGCCGGGACTGTCCGGGCCGCCGGTGTCGCGCCCCGGGGGCTCGTGCCGGGCGCCCCGCCGGGAGTCCTCGGTGTCAGTGGCGGGCATGTCGGACGATCTCCTCGTGCAGATGACCGGTGATCTCCCGGGCGAGGGAGGTCACTTCGGAGTCCTCGATACGGCGGGGGTAGGGGATGTCCACGTCCCACTCGCGCGCCACGCGCCCCGGACGCGAGGACAGCAGCACGACCCGCTGGCCCAGCCGTACCGCCTCGCGCACGTTGTGGGTGACGAACAGCACCGTCAGCTCCCGCTCGCGCCACACGCGGGTCAGCTCCTCGTGCAGCAGGTCGCGGGTGATGGCGTCCAGCGCGGCGAAGGGCTCGTCCATCAGCAGCACCCGGCTGCCCTGGGCCAGCGAGCGGGCCAGCGCCACGCGCTGCCGCATCCCGCCGGAGAGCTGGTGCACCCGCTTGCCGTACGCGTCCGGCAGCCGGACCAGCCGCAGCAGCTCCTCGGCACGCCCGCGCCGCTCGGCCCTGGGCACTCCGGCCAGTTTCAGGGCCAGCTCCACGTTGCGGCCGGCGCTCAGCCAGGGGAAGAGCGCGTGGTCCTGGAACATCAGCGCGGGCCGGCCGTGCGGCACCCGCACCTCGCCGGAGGTCGGGTGGTCGAGCCCGGCCACCAGGTTCAAAAGGGTGGACTTGCCGCAGCCGGAGGCGCCCAGCAGGCAGACGAACTCCCCGGGCGCCGCCGTCAGGTCGATGCCGTCCAGCACCTGCTGGCGGGCGCGGGGGGAGGAGCCGAAGGACTTCGAGACGCGGTCGAGCCGCACCGCGTACGGGCGGGCCTGCCCGGCCCCGGCACCGGTGACGGACGGCGCCGGGGCGGGGGTGGCGAGTTCGGTGGACACAGCGGGGTCCTCTCGTGGTTCGCCACCCTGTTCGGGCGGCTACGGCGGGGGAGAGCCGGCGTGTGCGGCGGGGACATGCCGCGCTCGGGGGACATATGGGGCGCCCCCGGAGCGCGGGTCGTGCGGGTCGCGCTGGTCGTGCTCGAGGTGCGGGTCGTGCGACCGGGCGTCGGGCGTCACCGGCGGCATCCCGCCAGTCCGCCCTGCCCGCTGCCCCGGACACCGCTGCCGATCCGGCCGCCGGTGTGGTCGAAGGTGGAGAAGGCGTCGTGCACGGCGGCGCCCGCCGCGCTCAGAAGTCCCATCCGTCCTCCTGCGGGGCGTCGTTCCCGGCGGCGCGTACCGCCCCGGCGGCTCCGGCGAAGGCCTCGCCGGACATGCCGGCGGTGAGGGTGGAGCCGTCGGCCGGGTCGATCAGCAGGAACGAACCGGTGCGGCGGGAGAGCGCGTAGGGGTCCAGCGGCAGCGGCTCGGCGGTGCGGATCCGCACCCGGCCGATGTCGTTGGCCACCAGCTCGCCCGGCTCGGGGTGGGGCGAGAGGTCGTCCAGGGTCAGCCGGGAGCCGATCTCCTTGACGATCGCCTTGACCGTGCGGGTGGTGTGCTTCAGCAGCACCCGCTGCCCCACCCGCAGCGGGGTGTCGTGCAGATGGCAGACGGTGGCGGTGACGTCCTGGCTCACGGCCGGGGCGTCGTCGGCGGGTGCGATCAGGTCGCCGCGGGAGACGTCGAGGTCGTCGGCCAGCCGGACGGTGACCGACTGCGGCGCCCAGGCCGCCCGGACCGACTGGCCGAGCAGATCGATGCCCTCGATCACCGAGGTGCGGCCCGAGGGCAGCACCGCCACCGGCTGGCCCACGCGCAGCACGCCGGAGGCGAGCTGGCCGGCGTAGCCGCGGTAGTCGGGGTGCTCGGCGGTCTGCGGGCGGATGACGTACTGGACGGGGAAGCGGGCCACGTCCCCGGCCGGGTCGTGGTCGACCTCGACGGTCTCCAGGTGCTCCAGGACGGTCGGGCCGCTGTACCAGCCCATGTGCTCGGACGGGGTGACCACGTTGTCGCCGACCAGCGCCGAGATCGGCACGGCGGTGACCTCCGGCACGCCCAGCGAGGCGGCGTAGGCGGTGAACTCCTCGGCGATGGAGGCGAAGACCGCCTCGTCGTAGCCGGCCAGGTCCATCTTGTTGACGGCCAGCACCACGTGCGGCACCCGCAGCAGGGCGGCCACCGCGGCGTGGCGGCGGGTCTGCTCGACCACGCCGTTGCGGGCGTCGACCAGGATGATGGCCAGGTCGGCGGTGGAGGCGCCGGTGACCATGTTGCGGGTGTACTGCACATGGCCGGGGGTGTCGGCCAGGATGAACCGGCGCCGCGGGGTGGCGAAGTAGCGGTAGGCCACGTCGATGGTGATGCCCTGCTCGCGCTCGGCGCGCAGCCCGTCGGTCAGCAGCGCCAGGTCCGGACCGGCGGCGCCGCGGCTGCGGGAGGCGTGCTCGACGGCCTCCAGCTGGTCGGCCAGGACCGACTTGGAGTCGTGCAGCAGCCGCCCGACCAGGGTGGACTTGCCGTCGTCGACCGATCCGGCGGTGGCGAAACGCAGCAGCGAGGTCTCCCGCAGCAGCCCGGCGGCCTCGGCGGCGCCGGCTGTGGAAGTGGTGGCAGCGGTGGTCATCGGTCAGAAGTACCCTTCGCGCTTGCGGTCCTCCATGGCGGCCTCCGACAACTTGTCGTCGGCCCGGGTCGCGCCCCGCTCGGTCAGCCGGGAGGCGGCGATCTCGGCTATGACCTGCTCGATGGTGGCGGCGTCGGAGTCCACCGCCCCGGTGCAGGACATGTCGCCGACGGTGCGGTAGCGCACCCGGCGCTCCTGGACCGTCTCGCCCTCCTTCGGGCCGCCCCACTCGCCAGGCGCAAGCCACATCCCGTCGCGCTTGAAGACCTCGCGGGTGTGGGCGTAGTAGATGGCGGGCAGCTCGATCTTCTCCCGCCCGATGTACTGCCACACGTCCAGCTCGGTCCAGTTGGACAGCGGGAAGACGCGCACATGCTCGCCCGGCGCGTGGCGGCCGTTGTAGAGCTGCCACAGCTCGGGGCGCTGGCGGCGCGGGTCCCAGCCGCCGAACTCGTCGCGAAGGGAGAACACCCGCTCCTTGGCGCGGGCCTTCTCCTCGTCCCGCCGCCCGCCGCCGAACACCGCGTCGAAGCGGTTGCTCTCGATGGCGTGCAGCAGCGGGACGGTCTGCAGCGGGTTGCGGGTGCCGTCCGGGCGCTCGCGCAGCTCGCCGCGGTCGATGAACTCCTGCACGGAGGCGACGTGCAGACGCAGCCGGTGCTCGGCCACCACCCGGTCGCGGTAGTCGAGGACCTCGGGGAAGTTGTGGCCGGTGTCCACGTGCAGCAGCGCGAAGGGCACCGGGGCCGGGGCGAACGCCTTCAGCGCCAGGTGCAGCATCACGATGGAGTCCTTGCCACCGGAGAAGAGGATCACCGGCCGCTCGAACTCTCCCGCCACCTCGCGGAAGATGTGCACGGCCTCCGACTCCAGGGTGTCCAGATGGCTCAGCGCGAACGCCGTGCCGGTGGCCGTTTCGCTGGTGACGGGGGCGGCCGCGTCGGCGGCCGTGCCCGCGGCGTCGGCGGCACGGTCGGGCGCGGTCGCGGGCCCGGTGGTCGGTTCGGTCGAGGTCGTCACGCCAGTCCCCTCTCGGCGAGCAGTGCGTACAGCCGGGCGGCGGAGTCGTCCACCGGCTCGGTGTGCGCCTCGATCCGCAGGTCCGGATCGGCCGGCGCCTCGTACGGGTCGTCCACACCGGTCAGCCCGGACAGCTCTCCGGCGGCCTGCTTGGCGTACAGGCCCTTCACATCGCGCTCGGAGCACACCTCCACCGGGGTGGCCACGTGCACCTCCAGATAGGCCGTGCCCTCCGCCCGGTGGCGCCTGCGCACCGCCTCGCGGCTGTCGGCGTACGGCGCGATCACCGGGACCAGGGCCTTGACGCCGTTGGAGGCCAGCAGTTCGGCGACGAAGCCGATCCGCTGCACGTTGGTGTGGCGGTCCTCGCGGGAGAAGCCCAGACCGGCGGAGAGGAACTCCCTGATCTCGTCGCCGTCCAGCACCTCCACCCGGTGGCCCTCGCCGCGCAGTCGCGCCGCCAGCGCGTGGGCGATCGTGGTCTTGCCGGCGCTCGGCAGGCCGGTGAGCCAGATCGTGGCTCCGGTGCCGGTGCCGGTTCCGGTGGTGCTGCCGGTGCTGCCAGTACTGCCGGTTCTGTCCGTGACGGAGGCGGTCGCCCCGCTCATCTGACGCTCCTCAACTGTCTGGGCCCCTACGGCCTTCGGGTTCGCCATCAGCCATGCAGTCCGCACTCGGTCTTGCCGCGTCCGGCCCAGCGGCCGGAACGGGCGTCCTCGCCCTCCAGCACCCGCCGAGTGCAGGGCGCGCACCCGATGGAGGGGTAACCGTCCATCAGCAGAGGGTTGGTGAGGACGCCGTGCTCGGCAACGTAGGCGTCCACGTCGTCCTGCGTCCAGCGTGCGATGGGCGAGACCTTGACCTTGCCCCGCCTCTCGTCCCAGCCGACGACCGGCGTCCCCGCCCTGGTCGGGGACTCGTCGCGGCGCAGCCCGGTGGCCCAGGCGTCGTACCCGCGCAGGCCCTCCTCGAGCGGCCTGACCTTGCGCAGCGCGCAGCACAGGTCGGGGTCGCGGTCGTGCAGGCGCGGCCCGTACTCGGCGTCCTGCTCGGCCACGGTCTGCCGCGGGGTGAGCGTGAGGACGTTGACGTCCATCACCGCCGCGACCGCGTCCCGGGTGCCGATGGTCTCCGGGAAGTGGTAGCCGGTGTCGAGGAACACCACGTCCACACCGGGCGCCACGCGCGAGGCCAGGTGCGCGACGACGGCGTCCTCCATCGAGGAGGTCACGCAGAAGCGCGGGCCGAAGGTGCCGGCCGCCCAGCGCAGGATCTCCAGCGCCGGGGCGTCCTCCAGCTCGCGGCCCGCCTTCTCGGCGAGCCGGCGCAGCTCGCCGGCGTCCGCCCGCAGGTCGTAACGGTCCTCGGCGGCGTTCATCGTGTGCTGTCTCCCTCGGTGGAACCGGACCGCCGCAGGCCGTCGGCCAGCAGTCCGAGGAACGAGAGCCTGAAGGCGCGGTTGCAGGAGGCGCACTCCCACGCGCCGTGGCCGTCCTCGGACGGCCGCAGGTCCTCGTCCCCGCAGTACGGGCAGTAGAACGGGGCGGCGCGCTCGCTCACGGTGTCTCCTCGTTCGCTTCTCCGCCCACGCGGCGGTGGTGCGGGTCCGTGACGAGGTGCGGGCCGGTGGCTGCGTGTGCGTCGCTCACGGTGTCTCCTCGTTCGCTTCTCCGCCCACGCGGCGGTGGTGCGGGTCCGTGACGAGGTGCGGGCCGGTGGCCGCGTGTGCGTCGCTCACTTGAGGGCTCCCTCGTCGGCCCGCGCCGCCCACTGGGCGAAGCGCTCGCCGTCCTGCCGCTCCTCGTGGTAGCGGGTCAGCAGGCGCTCGACGTAGTCGGGCAGCTCGGCGGCGGTGACCTTCAGACCGCGCACCTTGCGGCCGAATCCGGGGTCCAGTCCCAGCGCGCCGCCGAGGTGGACCTGGTAGCCCTCCACCTGGTTGCCGTCCGCGTCGGTGACGAGCTGGCCCTTGAGGCCGATGTCGGCGACCTGGATGCGGGCGCAGGCGTTGGGGCAGCCGTTGATGTTGATGGTGACCGGCTCGTCGAAGTCCGGCAGGCGGCGCTCCAGTTCGTCGATGAGGGTGGAGCCGCGGCCCTTGGTTTCGACGATGGCCAGCTTGCAGAACTCGATGCCGGTGCAGGCCATGGTGCCGCGCCGGAAGACCGACGGACGCGCCGTCAGGTCCAGCGCCTCCAGGCCCTCCACCAGGGAGTCCACCCGGTCCTCGGCCACGTCGAGGATGATCATCTTCTGCTCGACGGTGGTGCGGACCCGGCCCGAGCCGTGACCCTCGGCCAGCTCGGCGATCTTGGTGAGGGTGGCGCCGTCGACACGGCCGACGCGGGGGGCGAAGCCGACGTAGAAGCGGCCGTCCTTCTGCCGGTGCACGCCGACGTGGTCGCGCCAGCGCTGGACGGGGGTCTCGGGGGCGGGGCCGTCGGCCAGCTTCCGCCCCAGGTACTCGTCCTCCAGCACCTGGCGGAACCTCTCCGCACCCCAGTCGGCGACGAGGAACTTCAGGCGGGCGCGGTTGCGCAGCCGGCGGTAGCCGTAGTCGCGGAAGATCGAGACGACGCCCTCCAGGACGTCCGCCACGTCCTCCAGCGGCACCCAGGCGCCGAGCCGGACACCGAGCTTGGGGTTGGTGGACAGGCCGCCGCCCACCCACACGTCGAAGCCGGGGCCGAGCTCGGGGTGGCGTACGCCGACGAACGACACGTCGTTGATCTCGTGCGCCACGTCCAGCAGGGGCGAGCCGGAGATGGCCGTCTTGAACTTGCGGGGAAGGTTGGAGTACGCCGGGTTGCCGACGACGCGGCGCTTGGCCTCCTCCAGCGCGGGCGTGCCGTCGACGATCTCGTCGGCGGCGATGCCGGCGACCGGCGAGCCCAGGAAGGCGCGCGGGGTGTCGCCGCAGGCCTCGGTGGTGGACAGGCCCACGGCTTCCAGGCGGCGCCAGATCTCGGGGACGTCCTCGATGCGGACCCAGTGGAGCTGGATGTTCTGCCGGTCGGTGATGTCGGCGGTGCCGCGGGCGAACTCCTGGGAGATCTCACCGATGACGCGCAGCTGCTCGGTGGTCAGCCGTCCGCCGTCGACGCGCACACGCATCATGAAGTACTCGTCGTCCAGCTCCTCCGGGGCCAGGACGGCGGTCTTGCCACCGTCGATCCCGGGGCGGCGCTGGGTGTACAGGCCCCACCAGCGCATCCTGCCGCGCAGGTCGGAGGGGTCGATGGAGTCGAAGCCGCCGTGGGCGTAGATCGTCTCAATGCGTGTCCGCACATTGAGACCGTCGTCATCCTTCTTGAACTGCTCGTTGGCGTTCAGCGGGGTGAAGTGCCCGGCGGCCCACTGGCCTTCGCCGCGGTGGCGGCCGGCCTTGCGGCGGGTCGGGGCAGCGCTGGCTGGCTTGGGGGTGTCGGCCATGGCGGTGTGTTCGTCCTTCTGCTGGACTCGGCTGCGCGGGAAGCGGACCGGATCCGCCCGGGCGCGCTGAAGTGCGCGAACCCGGACGGGAAGCGGGAATCGGGGGCGCCTGCCCGCGACGACGGGGGCGGCGGATGTGCGACGGTGCTGGGACTGTCAGCCCGTCGGACAGATGGCGCTGGACATGCGGCCGAGGTCGACGTGCCGCCGACTCACCAAGGCAATTCCAGCTCGAGACATGGCAGAAGCGTGGCATGAGCATCTCGCGGCAGTCCACCGCTATCCACAGTTCGGACGAAGGCGTCCCGATCCGCGAGACGGAGTGGTGTCGGCCACGGAGCTCGGGGGCCCCGGGCGGGGCTCAGATCCCCGCTCCCGGCCAGGGACCCGGGGTGGAAACGTCCGGTTCGTCCTCCGTCCTGGTGTCGAAGAGGCGGAAACCCCGCCGCCGGTAGTTCGCCAGCGCGTGGGGGCCGTCCTTGCTGCAGGTGTGCACCCACACCCGCCGGGTGGGCTCCCGCCCCGGCCAGCGCTCCGCCAGGTCCCAGGCGCGCGCGGTCCCGTACGACAGCAGGTGCCCGCCGATGCGCCGGCCCCGGAAGGCGGCGATCAGGCCGAAGTAGGTGATCTCCACCGTCCCCCCGGGCTGCGCCTCCAGTTCGATGTACCCGGCCGGGGTGCCGCGGTCGTACGCCACCCACGTCTCCATGCCGGGCCGCTCCAGGAACTCCCGCCACCGCGCGTACGTCCACCCCAGCCGGTCCGTCCAGGTGACGTCCCCGCCGACGGCGGTGTAGAGGAAGCGGCTGAACTCCGGACTGGGCACCTCCGCCCGGGCGATCCGGATGCCGGACCCGCTGTCCGGAATATGGGCGGGGGAGAGGTCGGACGGGGAGGTCTGCTCCAGCGACCAGGTGGTGACGGCGACGGTGGTGCTCATGCCGGGCAGTGAAGCACGGCGGCGCTGCCGACTCGGAAGCGGCCCCGCGGACCGCCTCCCGGCCGGCGGCGCGTACCAGAATGCCCCCATGCCCACACCCGTGCCCGAGCCTGCCGCCCCCG
>NZ_JAKMAY010000205.1:0-10381 GCF_022015835.1 Streptomyces sp. ICN903
GACGGAGACGGCTGAGTTCAGCGGAGCTGAAGTCGGGCATACGGGCAACATCCGTACCCGGCGGGGCGGTTCGCCGCCGGGTACGACGCAGACAGCCGAGCCGAGGAGGACCGTATGGCCGTCACGTTCCGCAAGAGCATCCGGATCCTGCCCGGAGTGCGCCTGAACCGCAACCGCCGCTCCTGGTCGCTCAGCCTGGGCAGGGGGAAGGGCCCCAGGTACACGTTCGGGTCCAGGGGGCGGCGCACCATGTCGATGAATCTTCCCGGCCCGTTCGGATACCGCAGGACGGCGACGAGCCGGAGCCGCCGCGGCGGCCGCTGAGACCGAGGCGGCCCCGAGTCGCAGGACACACCCCGGGCCGGCCCCGGAACCCTCCGAAGGGTTCCGGGGCCGGCCCTTTCGCGTACGGCCGTCGAGGGGCCGCCGGGGGACCGCCGAATGGCCGAAAAGGGGCTGCGCGGGACCTTGCCAGTGACCAGTGGCATACCTACAGTCAACCTACTCGCCGGTATTGACATGTTCACTAATACCGGAGGAGTCCCCGTGTGCCCCGGCCGGGCGCGGGGTGGAGCCGCGCCACCGCGGGTGCCGGCCCGTCACCGGGCCGCGTGCACCGACCCGGTACCCGCACCGGCAGGCACCACCGGCACCGCACGAGCACCGCACCAGCACAGAACCTCGCAATCCGTATGCCACAGGCGCGTCCGCGAGATGTTCGCGGACTCCGCCGGAAGGGTGTGTCATGAAGGACGAGCAGGAGAGACCCGTGGACGGCCGCGTCAGATGGCGCAGGTTCGCCGCCGTGTGCGTGCCCGGCTTCGCCGTCACCGGCGTACTGGGCGTCGCGCTGGCCGAGGGAGCCCTCGCCGCGTCGTTCGCCGTCTCCGGCCAGCAGTTCAAGGTGTCCGCGGACCGGCTCACCGGCGACGGCTTCGTGCAGTACGGCAGCGTGGACGTCAACGCCCGCGACCAGCTGCTGCCCGTCGCGGTGACCGGCATCAAGAAGGCGAGGATGGAGAGCCTGTGCCAGTCCGTCGTCACCACCCTGCCCATCCTCGGCGACATCTCGCTCAAACTCTCCGCCGGCACCGGGGACAAGCCGGTGGAGGCCACCGACCTGTTCGTGGACGCCACCCAGCTCTCCGGTGACGCCTCGTTCAAGAACATCGAGATCGGCCGCGACGCCTCCACGCTGGACAAGGGCCCCGACGGAGCCCAGGGCATGCAGGACGCCTTCTCCCAGCAGGCCGACACCCTGGAGATCAGCGATCTGAAGCAGACCGCGTGGGCGACCAACGCGGGCACGTTCAAGCTCGCCGACCTCAGCATGAAGATCAGCAAAGGCAAGCGCGAATGCTTCTGAGGTGGCGGCGCTGGCGCCGCGGCCGGCCCTTCTGGGGAGGGCTGGTCACCGTCGCCGCCGGCGTGGAGATCGCGGTCATCCCCCTGGCCCCGATGAAGGTCATGCTGCACCAGGGGGTCGCGGGCGCCATGTCCGTCCTCCTGGGCGCCGTACTGATCGTGCTGGGCCTGTCGGCCTGGTTCACGCCGCACTACCGCACCCTCACCGGCATCCTCACGGCCATGATCGCCGCGGCCGCGCTGGTCCTCTCCAATCTCGGCGGCTTCCTGATCGGGACGGTCGCCGGACTCATCGGCGGCGGGCTCGTCTTCGGCTGGCAGCCGAGGACGGCGCCCGCGCCGGAACCCCCCCACCCCATCCCCCCCTTAGTCGAGGAGGAAGCGTGACCCTCAGCGCATCGCGTTCCCGCACCCCCCTGGCCATCGGCGCCGGTCTGGCCGCAGCGGCCGCCCTGACCCTGGCCGGAGGCGGCACCGCCGTAGCCGAGCCGGCCGCCGTCGCGGGCTCCACCACCGTCACCCCCGCCGGGCACTACTTCGCCGCCGACCTCAACGGCAGCGCCACCTTCAAGGCCGGCAGCGTGACGGTGACCTGCACGGTCTCCAGCTCCGCCCCCACGGGCACCGGCGACGCCAACCGCGTCCCCGACGCCCCGGACAACCACAACGCCGCCGGCCCGGTCGGAGGCCCGCTCAACGCGCCCACCTACAGCTCGTGCCGCACCAGCATGCCGGGCGTCTGGGCCACCGTCACCACCAGCGGCTCCTGGGGCGTCTTGGTCCAGCACGGGGCGCCGTCCACCGCCACCCTGTCCATGCCCAGCGGCGGACTGGTCGTCAAGACCACCGGCCTGGCCAACTGCACCGTGACCGCCGCCCCCGACGCCGGCGCCTCGATCCCGGGCACCTGGACCAACGGGGCGCCCTCCAAGCTCACCTTCACGAACGTCTCCGTGCCCGTCGACGTCGTCGGCGGATTCGGCTGCCCGACCAGCGCGAGCAGCTCCGTCTTCAACGCCACCTACGACATCACCGACGCGACCGACCCCGCCTCGCAGATCACCGTGACCGGCTGACCGGCCGACCGACCGGGGGAGCGGCGGCTCCCCCTCCCAAGGGCCCCGGGCGGCTACCAGGCCACCGCCCGGGGCCCGTCGCGCCGCGTGCCGCGCCGCGTTGCGTGCCGCGCCGCGGGCCGTACGGCGGCCCGCGTGGGTCAGCCGGCCGCCGCACGGCCGCCGTACACCCGCTCCTCGATACGGGAGCGCACCTCATCGGTCAGGCGCGACAGGGCCTCGGAGGCGACGGGCTCCGGCGGCACCGGATCCACCACGCGCCGCGCCTCCTCGGGCAGCCGGGCCAGATCGGCCTCGAAGCGCTCGCGGGCGGCCGCCAGGGTCGCGGGGGCGGCGACGCGCCGGCCGCCGGTCATCACCGTCTCCAGCAGCGGTTCGGCACCGGACGGCGGCTCCTCCTCCCGCAGGGCGACGACATCGGCGAAGCCGGGGCCGCGGAAGACCTGCTTGGCCCCCGGAGCGGTCACCTTGGCCGCCGACAGCTTCATCACCGGCCGCCCGTCGTAGGACACCAGCTTGTAGGCGGAGTCCAGATAGGGGGCGTCGGCCGAGACCCCGACGCGGGTGCCCACGGCGTAGACGTCGATCGGGGCGCCCGAGCGCACCAGGCGGTCGACGCCGTACTCGTCCAGACCGCCGCTGGCGGTGATCCGCACCTCCTCCAGCCCGGCCGCGTCCAGGATCCGCCGCGCGCGCACGGCCAGTTCGCCCAGGTCGCCGCTGTCGAGCCGGACGGCGCAGCCGGGCCCGTACCCCAGGTCGCGCAGCACCCGCGCCGCCGTCCGCACGCCCTCCTCGGTGTCGTAGGTGTCCACCAGGAAGGTCACCGGGCCCGGATGGACCCGGGCGAAGGCGCGGAAGGCAGCCTCCTCGTCCTCGTACGCCTCCACGAAGGAGTGCGCCATGGTACCCACCGCCGGGATGCCGTAGGCGGCGGACGCGGCCACGTCACTGGTGCCGGCGAAACCCACCAGGGCGCCGAGCCGGGCCATGCGCAGGCCCGCCTCGACTCCGTGGGTGCGGCGCAGCGAGAAGTCCACCACCGGGCGGCCGCCGGCGGCCAGGACGCAGCGCGCCGCCTTCGAGGCGATGGCCGTCTGGTGGCTGATCTGGTTGAGCAGGCAGGTCTCCACCAGCTGCGCCTGCGGCAGCGGGGCGGTCACCTCCAGCAGCGGCTCGCCCGCCAGCACGATCCGGCCCTCGGGCACCGCCCGCACCTCGCCGGTGAACTCCAGGCCCCGCATCGGCTCCAGGTCCTCCACCGGCCGGTGCAGCGCCTCGGCGAAGGCGGCGGCCTCGCTCGCGCCGACCCGCAGCCCCTCCAGATACGACAGCGCCGACTCCAGCCCCGCCGCCACCAGGAAGCCGCGGTGCGGCGGCAGCTTCCGCACGAACAGGCTGAAGACGGCCTCGCCGGTCATGTCCTCGCGCAGGTAGGCCAGGGCCATGCTCACCTCGTACAGGTCCGTGGTGAGCGCTCCGGGGACGGCCATCTGTCCGGTCATGTCCGCATCCTCCTTCCGTGCGCGGCCCGGCGCACCTCCACACGGCGCGGCCCCTTCCGGCCGTCAGCCCGTCAGCCCGGCTCCATATAGGGGCGGCGGAAGGCCGGCGCGGGCCCGGCGTCGTGCGGGTGGACCGCCGCCAGCGCCTGGTCGGCCGCCGCCCGGAGCGGGCCGGAGGTGTCCACGGCGACGGCCTCCGGCCACGGGGCCTCCCGCCGCGCCATCGCGGCGGCCACCTCCGCCCCGGCATCGGAGACCCCCGGCTCGCGGCCGGCCAGCCGGGAGTCGGCCACATCGCCCGGCGTCCGGCAGCGCAGGGCGACCAGCTCCGCACCGGCGCGCTCGGCGGTCCGCCGGGCCGCCTCCCGCTGCTCCGGGTCCGTCCAGCTGGCGTCCAGCACCACCGACTCGCCCGAGGACAGCAGGGCGGCCGCGCGGTCCAGGAGGGCCGCGTAGGTGGCGCGTGTCCGCTCGGGCGTGTACAGGCCCTCGCCGTAAGGGGCGGGTGCCGGCTGCTCGGCCGGGATGCCCGCCAGTTCCTTGCGGACGCGGTCGCTGCTGAGCAGTGTGACGCCCATCCGGTCCGCCAGCGCCCCCGAGAGCGTGGACTTGCCGCGGCCCGGCAGCCCGCCGACCAGCACCAGGCGCACGGCGGAGGCGCGCAGATGGCGCAGGGCCGCCGTCACCAGCCCCCGCGCCTCCTCCCGCGCCCCCGGCGCGCCCTGGACGGCCTGGATGAGGGAGACCTTGGCGCGGACGAAGGCGCGGTAGGCGACGTAGTGGTGCCACAGGGAGGGCGGTGCGGGGTCCGCGGAGTACTCGCTGTAGCGGGCCAGGAAGAACGCCGCCGCGTCCGGCGCGCCCAGCCGCTCCAGGTCCATCGCGAGGAACGCGGCGTCGTCCAGGCCGTCGACGTGGCGCAGCCGGTCGTCGAACTCCAGGCAGTCCAGGACGCGCGGGCCGTCGTCGAGGCAGAAGATGTCCTCGGCCCGCAGATCGCCGTGCCCGTCGACGACCCGGTTGCGGCGGATGCGCGTCTCGAACAGCACCTCGCGGCCGTCGAGGTAGCGGCGCACCAGCCGCTCGGCCTCGGAAACCCCCTCGGGCAGCCCGACCGCGTCCTCCATGGCGCGGACCTCGCTGAAGTTCGCCTCCCAGCGCCCGGCGAGCGCGTCCCGGGTGCCCTCGCGCACCACCTCCGGGCCGCGCGGGGAGTCCGCGTGCCGGGCCGCCAGCAGCCTTGCCACGGCCCGCAGCGGTTCCCGTACGTCCTCGCCCCGGCGCACCAGGGCGGACAGCCGGCGCTCGGCCGGCATACGGCGCATCACCACGACCGGCTCGGGCCCGCCGTCCCCCTCCCGTCCGGAGGGGGAGTCGAAGGGGCAGCGGACCTCCGCGAGTCCCAGGTAGACGTCGGGCGCGAAACGGCGGTTGAGCTCGATCTCCCGCTCGCACCCCCACCGCCGGGCGGCGAGGGTGGTGAAGTCCACGAACCCCAGGGAGACCGGCTTCTTGAGCTTGTGGACGCGGTCCCCGAGGAAGAACAGCACCGCGGTGTGGGTCTCGCCGACCTCCGCGCGCGGGGGGTGCGCCGCCCCCGCCCCGGTGCCGGGGCCGGGAACGGAGGTCGGGGGTGTGGGCATCCTGTGGCTCCTTGGCTGCCGTCGGGCGCGCTGAGGTCGTGCGGGGGCCGCGCGGGCGGCGGTCGCCGCCCGGTGGGGAGTACCGGGGAGGCCGCTTCGGAAACCCGCCGCCCCGCCCGGAGCGGGACGCGGGCGTACGCCGTCCGATGGAAGGCTCGCGGCACCGGGGTTACCGTGGGAGGCAGAGGCCGCAGGCGTATCCACGCCGAGGAGGAGCCGGCGACGCCCGGTGCGGCGACCACCGAGGCCGGCGGGCCCGGTGGCCGGAGTGCGCGGCGGGAGGCACGGCCACGCCGGGAGGACCGCGGAGGGCCGCGGAGGGCCGCGGCAGGCACGTACACACGGACCGGGCCGAGCGCATCCGGACCCCATCGGCCCCGCACCACCCCAGGGAGCAGACGATGGCTCACACACAGGACTGGAAGGTCCGCCTCCACCTCTTCGAGGAGGAGGGCACGACGAAGGCCCACGCGGTGCTGGACCTCGGGGGCACGGAGATCAGCGGACAGGGCGTCGCACGGCGCAACCCGCACGACAGGGACGTCCCCGAGATCGGCGACGAACTCGCGGCGGGACGCGCGATGAACGACCTGGCGCAGAAGCTGCTGAGCGTCGCGCGCACCGACATCGAGGGCGTGGCGCACCCCGGGCCCTGACCCCGGCCGCTCCCGGATCCCCGGCCCCGGCCGGGGATCCGGCTCGATCGACCGAGCCCCGGACGCGCCCTCCGGAGCCGTCCGCACCGGCAGGCCGGCGGGCCGTCAGGAGCGGGGAGGCCCGATGAGCACACGGGAGACGTCCGACGAACGAGCGACGGCCGCGGTCCGCGACGCCGCCGCGGTCCCGGCCCGGGGGTGCTGCCGTGGTCCGGGGGCGGGCCGGACGGCAGGCCGACGCGGGGACCGGTGGGCCGGCTCGGAAGCGGGTCAGCGCGGGGAGTAGGTCAGGCAGTCGGCCGTGCCGTGCAGGGCGCCCACCGAGATGCCGGTGGCCTGGCACTCGAAGTCGGTGTTGTGCCGGCAGTCCGACATCTTGCAGGCGCCGACGTGCGCGGCGGCCTCCGGACTGCCGCCCTTGCGCGGGGCGGTGAAGAACGTGTCGCATTGGGCCTGCTGGGGGTCGCCGACGGTGATGGCGAGCGCGTGGCAGGCGTGCTCCCTGTTGTACGCACAGGGCTCCACGGCGCATTCGGTCACAGCGGGCATCTCCATGGATCTCTCCAGTGCTCTTCGGGTGTCCTCGGGCGCTTTTTGGTGTTCGGGCACCCGGCCCGGGGCCGGGCTGTCCGAGGTGGAGGCTTTCCCGGACGGGCGGCGGTGCCTGCCTTTGGAGCGCCGCAGTTCACCTGATGGGCCGAGCGCGGAGGGGCCGCCGGATCCTCGTTCGGTTAAATAGTGTGCCAAGCGGTTTGTATTACCAACTGGAGGCCGCGATGGGCGTCCTGGAACGGACGCCTCGAGGCGGGGCAGCAGTCCACACGGGTGAACCGATACCTTTGGTCAAAGGCTCTGGAGCCTGACGGAAGGAGCCGGTGGGCATGGGGAGCGAGAAGGACGCAGGGCGCCTGCCCCGGCTGCAGCTGGACGAGTTGCTGGACGAGTTGCAGGCCCGCGTCGACGCGGTGCGCGGCACCCGGGACCGGGTGCACAGCCTGCTCGAGGCCGTGATGTCGGTGGGGCAGGAACTGGAGCTGTCCCACGCGCTCCAGCGGATCGTGGAGGCCGCGGTGCTGCTGGTCGACGCCGAGTACGGCGCCCTCGGCGTCATCGGCGAGGACGGCAGGCTCTCCCAGTTCATCCCGGTGGGCATCGACGCGGAGACGGTCGAGGCCATCGGCCCGCTGCCGTCGGGCCACGGACTGCTGGGCGAGCTGATCCGCCATCCGGAGCCGCTGCGCATCCCGGAACTGGCCGAGCACCGCAACTCCTCGGGCTTCCCGCCCAACCACCCGCCGATGCACTCCTTCCTGGGCGTGCCGATCCGGGTGCGCGAGGAGGTCTTCGGCAACCTCTACCTGACCGAGAAGCGGGGCGGGGCGGAGTTCGACGCCGAGGACGAGGCGGTGCTGTCCACCCTCGCCGTGGCGGCGGGCGTGGCCATCGAGAACGCCCGCCTCTACGAGCAGGCCCGCAACCGCGAGCGCTGGATGGAGGCCAACGCCGAGATCACCGCCGGGCTGCTGTCCGGAGTGGACGAGCAGGAGGTGCTTGTGCTGGTCGTCGACCACGCGCGCCACATCCTCGCCGCCGACCTGGGCGTACTGGCCCTGCCCCTGGAGGACACCGGCAACCTTCAGGTGGTGCTGGCGGAAGGAGAGGGCGGCGAGGCGTTCCGCGGACTGGTGCTGCCCCCGGAAGGATCGTTCGTGGGGGCGGCGCTGGCCGCCGGGGAGGCGGTCACCAGTGCCGACATCGCGGGCGACCCCCGCGTCTCGGCCGGTGTGGAGCGCTGGAAGGGCATGGGCCCGGCGGTGGCGGTGCCGATGGGCGCCGGCGACGGGGTGCGCGGTGTGCTGCTGCTGGCGCGCCGGGAGCGGCGCGCGCCGTTCACGGAGACGGAGACGGCGCCGCTGGCGTCCTTCTCCGGACAGGCCGCGGTGGCCATGGAGCTGGCGGAACGGCGCCGGGCGGCCGAGCAGGTGGCCCTGCTGGAGGACCGCGACCGCATCGCCCGCGACCTGCACGACCTGGCCATCCAGCGGTTGTTCGCCACGGGCATGACGCTGCAGAGCGCGGTGCGCTTCGTCCAGCACCGGGAGGCGAGCGAGCGGCTGCTTCGGGCCGTGGACGACCTGGACGAGACCATCAAGATCATCAGATCGACGATCTTCGGCCTGCGCAGCCACGGGGACGGCCGGTCCCGGCAGCAGGGGCTGCGGGTGCGGGTGGCCCGGCTGGTGGAGGAGGCCGTGGGGAACCTGGGCTTCACCCCGGCCCTGCGCATGGAGGGGCTGGTGGACACCGACGTTCCGCCCGCCGTGGCCGACCATGTGGTGGCGGTGCTGGCCGAGGCGCTGTCGAACGTGGCGCGGCACGCGCGGGCCGCGGTGGCAGAGGTGTCGCTGGTGGTGGCGGACGGCTCCCTGACCGCCACGGTGGCCGACGACGGGGTGGGCATCCCGGAGGGCGGCCGCCGCAGCGGGCTGGTGAACCTGGCGGAGCGGGCCGAGAAGCTCGGCGGCGAGCTGCTGCTGGAGAGACCGCCCTCCGGCGGCTCCCGCCTGGTGTGGCGGGTGCCGCTGGACGGGGCCTGAGGAGCCGGGGGCGAGGAGGGGAGCGGCCCGGCCGGGCCGCGGTCTTCGGTCCGGTGTTCCCGGTCCGGCTTCCGGGATCCGTCCGGAGGCCGGGCCTGCGCCGTGGTTCTGTGCCGCCTCCCGGGCCCGGGAGGCGGCACAGAACCACGGCGGCTCCGGGGGCTCAGGTGTTCTGGGCCGCGCGGGTGAGTTCGGCGGCGACCGAGCGCGCCCACCGGCGGATGTGCTCGCGGTCGCGGAAGTCGCCGCCCTTGCCCTGTTTGACGATCTGCCGGGCGATGAAGCCGCGCGCGTCCTCGCCCAGCCGGCCGCCGAAGGTGGTGTGGCCGCGCGCGTCGATCAGGGCGGCCACGCGCGCGGCGCCGGGGGCCGGCGGGATGTCGCGCTCCTCGGCGGAGGCGTCCAGCGGGCCGCTGCTGAACAGCCACACCGGCAGCCGCGCCAGTGCGTGGCGCCTGTGCCGGGCGAAGCGGGTGGCGTCCCTGACCCAGCGGCCCGCGTACAGGCCGGAGCCCAGCAGGACGGCGTCGTAGGCGCCGAGATCGCCGAGGGCCGCGGCATCGGCTGCGGGCAGGACGTCGGCGGTCAGGCCGCTCTCCCGCAGGTCCTGGCCGATCCACCGGGCGATTTCCGCGGTGGAGCCGTTCTTCGAGCCGTAGGCGACGAGTACGTGCGGTGGTGTCATCGTGATCGCCTTCCTGTGCGTTGCCGGTCCTCCCGGGTTGCCCGGGGGACCGGCGTTGTGCCGGTGGCCTGCCGGCGGGTGCGTCAGTGGTTTCGCAGCCGGCGGTCGGCGAGGCCGTGCGGTGCGGGTTCCTCGGGCCGCAGACGTGAGTCGTCCAGGCGGTAGGTCAGGCGGTTGACGACGTCGACCACGCCGTCCAGGCGGCGGATGAGGGCGGTGGCGACGGGGATCTCGCTGCGCCGCTCGACCTGCCCGGTGAGGGTGACCACTCCCTCGGCGACGGAGACGGAGACGGTGTCCGGGGACAGCCACAGGGACCGGATCAGGACCTCGTCGACGACCTGGGCACGGATGTCGGCGTCCGGGCGGAGGAAGACGCCCAGCAGGTCGCGGCGGGTGACGATGCCGACCAGCCGCTCTTCCTCGTCCAGGACCGGCAGCCGCTGGACGCCGTGCGCGACCATGGTGCGGGCCGCGCGTGCCACCGAGTCCAGGGCGTGGACGGTGACGGCGGGGGCGGTCATCAGCTCGCCGGCGGCCAGTGGGCGCCCGGCGGCGCGGCGGCGGCCGGGGCGCCCCCTGGGCGGGGCGCCGTCCGAACCCTGGCGGGCCTGGTGGGCCAGGAGGTCGGTCTCGGAGACGACGCCGAGGACCTTGTCGTCGCCGTCCACGACGGGCAGGCCGCTGATGCCGTGCCGTGCGAGCAGGTGGGCGATCTGCTTGAAGGGTGTCGTCGGGTGGGCCTTGACGACGTCGACCGTCATGACGGCGCCGACCGCTTTGTGCTTCATGGCGTCCTCCGTGTTCTCCTTCCGGCGGCCTGTCGGCGCAGCCGGCGCGGGTGGGGGTCGTGG
>NZ_JAKMAY010000206.1:0-10290 GCF_022015835.1 Streptomyces sp. ICN903
GGGCCTGGATGGTCGCCTCGGCCAGCGGGGCGGGCGCGGGGCTGACGGAGACGACGGTGCAGCCCCGGCGGTACGCCTGCTCGGCGAGTGCGGTCAGGCCGCCCTCGTGTCCGTCCGGGGTGGCGAGCAGCAGCAGGTCCAGCGGGCCGGCCCAGCCCGGCAGCGTCCAGCGCAGCGCGCCGGGGTCGGGGAGGGAGCCCGCGGGGTGGAGCAGGGTGACGGGGACGGCCCCGTTGCCGAAGGCCGCGAGGATGTCGGCGACGCAGGCGACGGCCGGTCCGGTGCCCGCGACCAGGATGGCGCGGGGGCGGCCGTCGGGCCGCAGTTCGGTCAGTCCCGCCTCGGTGGCGTGCCGCAGGGCCGTACGGGCGCGGGCGCCGGAAGCGGCGGCTTTGCGCAGCAGGCCGTGGGTGTCGGCTCCGGTCAGGGCGTCGGGGGCGTCGAGCAGGGTCTCGTCCAGCATGTGCGGCCTCTCCGGTCGCCGGGGGCGATCGTGCTCAGGCGGGACGGCGTGCCTCGTCGACGAGGAGGACGGGGATGCCGTCCCGGACGGGGTACGCCAGTTCGCACCCGCTGCCCTCGCAGACCAGTTCGTCGCCCTCCTCGTGGAGGGGGGAGTGGCACGCCGGGCAGGCGAGGATCTCCAGGAGACCGGCTTCGAGCGGCATTGGGTGCGTCCCTTCGGGGCGTGTGCTGTGCTGCTTCGTGGTGCTGTCGTGCGGTCAGCGTACCGCCGGGAGTCCGCTCCCCGTCGGCGGGTGCCGCGGCGGGCGGCGCGCCGGGTCGCTGTGCGGGGCCGCGCGGCGGTGCCGGGACCGGTGGCCGGTGGCCGCGGCCGGTTCCGGCACCGCCGCGCGGTGGCCGGCGGGCCGGCCGTCAGGCGCGGACGATCGCCAGCACCTCGTCGCGGACCCTGGCGGCCGTCTCCGCGTCGCGTGCCTCGACGTTCAGACGCAGCAGCGGCTCGGTGTTGGAGGGGCGGAGGTTGAACCACCAGTCCGGTGCCGTGACCGTCAGGCCGTCCAGTTCGTCCAGCGTCAGGCCCTCGCGGCCGGCGTAGGCGGACTTCACCGCGGCGGCGCGCCCGGCCTGGTCCTCGACGGTGCTGTTGATCTCGCCGGAGGCGGCGTAGCGGTCGTAGCGGGCGACCAGCTCCGACAGGGTGCCCCCCTGTCCGCCGAGCGCGGCCAGGACGTGGAGGGCGGCGAGCATGCCGGTGTCGGCGTTCCAGAAGTCGCGGAAGTAGTAGTGCGCGGAGTGCTCGCCGCCGAAGACCGCGCCGGTGCGTGCCATCTCCTCCTTGATGAAGGAGTGGCCCACCCGGGTGCGCACCGGGGTGCCGCCCGCCTCCTTGACGACCTCGGGGACGGACCAGGAGGTGATGCAGTTGTGGATCACGGTGGAGCCGGGGTGCTTGGCCAGCTCGCGCTCCGCGACCAGGGCGGTGATCGCCGACGGGGAGACGGGCTCGCCGCGCTCGTCCACGACGAAGCAGCGGTCGGCGTCGCCGTCGAAGGCCAGGCCGATGTCGGCGCCGGTCTCCCGCACCCGGGCCTGGAGGTCGACGATGTTGGCCGGATCCAGCGGGTTGGCCTCGTGGTTGGGGAAGGTGCCGTCGAGCTCGAAGTACATGGCGTCCAGCTCGACGGGCAGGCCGTCGAGGACGGTGGGGACGGTGTGGCCGCCCATGCCGTTGCCCGCGTCGACGACGACCTTCAGCGGGCGGACGGCGGTGAGGTCGACCAGCGAGCGCAGATGGGCGGCGTAGTCGGCCAGCACGTCCCGCTGGGTGATCGTCCCCGGCTCCTCCACCGGCTCGGGAGCCCCGGCGTCGGCCCACTCCTCCACCAGCGCGCGGATGTCGGCCAGGCCGGTGTCCTGGCCGACGGGGGCGGCGCCGGCCCGGCACATCTTGATGCCGTTGTACCGGGCGGGGTTGTGGCTGGCGGTGAACATCGCGCCGGGCAGGCCGAACCGGCCGCTGGCGAAGTAGAGCTGGTCGGTGGAGCACAGGCCGATCTCGGTGACGTCGGCGCCGCGGGCGGCCGCTCCCCGGGCGAAGGCCCGCGACAGGCCCGGCGAGGAGGGGCGCATGTCGTGTCCGACCACGATCGCGCTCGCGCCCGTGACCGTCGCGAACGCCGCGCCGAACAGCTCGGCGAGGGGTTCGTCCCACTGGTCGGGCACCACACCACGCACGTCGTACGCCTTCACGATGTGTGACAGGTCAGGCACGGTCCACCCCTTCTGGAGTATCTGGCGACGCCCCAAATCTATCGGGACGATCAGTTCTCGGGGGACCTCAGTACCCGCAGGTGGCCACGTCGAGCCACCTCCATCAGATCCGTCTCGCGCACGCCGCCGGAGCCGGGCTGCTCGGTGGGGGCGGGCTTCCTGCGCTGCGGGGTGCGGGCGGCCTCGCGGACGGCGTTGGCCAGCGCCTCGAGGTCGTCGCCGCTGGGGCGGGCGGGGCCCGCGTCCACGGCGAGGCGGACGACCTCCCAGCCGCGCGGGGCGGTCAGCCGCTCCGAGTGCTCCGAGCACAGGTCGTAGCAGTGGGGTTCGGCGTAGGTGGCGAGGGGGCCGAGGACGGCCGTCGAGTCCGCGTAGACGTACGTCAGCGTCGCCACGGCAGGGCGGCCGCACGCGGTGCGCGAACAGCGACGTACAGGGCTCACGATGTTGGACGGTACCGCACTCTTGAGCGGGCCGCGACGACTCCCCGGGAGGTCACCCTGTTGTGTCGTGCCGGTCCACCGGGATCCCGCGCCGCGGCGGCGGACCGGCTGACCTGGAGCGGGCCGGAAAAGTCCGGTTGGCGGCGGGACGGAAGCCGGACATAGGCACCGTTACCCCTTCGTTCGGATTCCGTCATCGAGGAGCGATCATCGATCGGGGAGTTGTCCGAAACAGAGCCCTGGGGAAACGTGGGGGACGGAACCGGTCGGTCTTCGGCAGCCGGTGATGCGGGAGGGGCGGCGCCGGAGGGCGGGGTCGCGTCGTCACCGCTGCCCGGCCCCCTCCGGACGGCTACTCTCAAGGTGATGAGCAACCCCGTACCGCCCCGCCGGCCCGATCCGCGACCGCGTCGCCGGGATCGCCATGGACGCGGCATGCGCGGCCCCATCGCGCCGCCCCAGGTGCCGCTCGCCATGAGCCGCGCCGACGCCTTCGACGACCTGGTGCGCGACTCCGCCGACCGGCTGGAGAGGCAGTGGCCGCAGCTGTCCGGGGTGGAGTTCGTGGTGCAGGAGGTGCCGCCGGCCGCGCCGGGGGGCGGGGGCGGGCCCGACGGCTGGATCGACGGCTGGCTCGACGGACCGGACAGCGTGCCGCTCGGCCGGTACGCGGCCGCGCGGGACGGCCGCCCCGACCGCATCGTCGTCTACCGGCGGCCCATCGAGCTGCGCGCCAGGACACGCGACGACCGGGCGCTGCTCGTCCACGAGGTGGTCGTCGAGCAGGTCGCCGAACTCCTCGGGCTGGCCCCGGAGTCGATCGACCCGCGCTACGGGCAGGACTGAGGCCGGGACGGGAACGGGCCCGGCCGCGCCTCCGAGGAGCGCCGCCCGGGCCCGTTCGCCGCACCCCCGCTCAGTCGACGAGCACCGACAGGTCCTGCCCGGCCCGCGGCACCGCCACCGTCCCCCGGTCGTCCGGGAGCGTCTGCACGGTGAACATCGGGATGCCGTCGTCCTCCAGGGACAGCGTCCGGGCCGCGTACACCGTCCCGCCCGACAGCCGCTCGACGGTGAGCGCGTAGCGCCCCTTCGCACCCTCGGGCCGCAGATCGTCGACGGCCGTCGTGGTGCCGGCCTTGAGGTCGAGCGTCCTGCTGACCGGTTCGCCGCCGCCGCTGCCGGCCGACGCGGTCACCCGCACCTTCGCGGCCTTCTCCGGCGCGACCAGCGACAGGACCGTACCGCCGTCCTCGGCGCTCTCCGCCTCGGCGTCGCTCCCGGCCGCGGACGCCCGCTCCCGGACGGGCGCGGTGGCGGGGATGAACGCCGTCTCCTGCCGCGCCCCCTCGCCGCGCAGCACGCGCAGCGCCGCCACGACCCGGGCGCCGCCGCCCTCCTCGGCCGGGGAGAGGATCAGCGAGCCGGGCTCGCCCCTGGTCACGTCGCCGAGGTCCACGGCGGCGGTCGTACCGCTCCTGACGTGGAGGGTCTCCTGGCCGGCGGGGGTGATGGCGCCGGTGGGGGTGGCCAGCCGCACCTTCAGGTCCACGTCCTTCTCGCCGGGCGCGAAGGCCACCAGGCGTACGGCGGTGGCGTCGGCCGGGATGCCGGGCAGGACCAGGGTGCCGCGGGAGTCGGCGGAGGCCGGCAGCCAGTCGCCGCCGAGCTTCTCGTCGAGCGACTGCACCTGGGCCCCGATCCGGCCGCTGCGCGCCACCACGTGCAGGACCACGTTGGTGACCGGCTCGCGCGAGAGCGTGGACAGCAGCACGGGGACCGTGGAGCGGCCGGGGACGTTGAGGCCCTCGCCGCTCTCGGTCTTCACCGAGCCGTCCTTGCCGTACAGCTCCAGGTCGACCACGGCCGGGGCGTCGTCGGGGTTGGTCAGGTGGATGTAGTCGTGGCGCGACTTGGCGGTGCTCGCGCCGGGGAACCAGAACTCGGTGCCGGGCACCGTGCAGGACACCCCCAGCAGTCCGCGGCCGGTGCCCGCGGTGACGAGGGTGGTCTGCTGGACCGTCCAGCCGGGGGCGAGGCTTCCGTCGGCCGAGCCGGTCAGCGCGGGCGAGCCGCTGCTGTCCGCCTCGGCGGTGACCGGGACGCCGGGCTCTTCCAGGGGGACGACGGGGTCGGGCTCGTCGGCCCCCTTCCCGTCCTTCCCGTCCTCGCCGCCGCGTCCGCCGCCTTCCAGGGTGCTCCCGGCCGGCAGCAGCCCGGCCCCGCTCCCCGCGCTCTTCGTGCCCTCCTTCCGCTCGGTGCCGCCCTTGGGGGTGTAGGCCGTGTACGTGGTCTCGCCCACCTCCGAGGAGGCCGGCTGAGGGCACACCAGCGTGGAGCGTTCCACGGGGAGCCGGACGGCGGCGGGGCCGGCGGCGGGCTCGCCGGAGGGGGTGGTCAGCGTCGCGACGCCGGTGACGGCGGCCAGCGCGGCGACCACGCCGATCAGGGGGTAGGCGGTGCGGTTCATGCGCGGTCGCTCCTGTCGCCGTACGTCGTGCCGTCCTGTGCGCCGTGGCCGTACGAGCCGCCGTCGTAGGTGTCGCCGTAGGCGCCGCCCTCGTATGTGCCGCCCTCGTATGTGCCGCCGTACGGGGGCCGGGGCTGCCCGCCCTGCGCGTACGGGTCGCCCTGGCCGGCGTACTGCCCGTACCGCTCCTCGTACTGCCGCCCGTACTGCTGCTGTCCGTCCCAGCCCTGCGGCTGCGGCGGCTGCGGCGGCTGCGGTGGCTGCGGTGGCGCGTACGAGGGCTGGGGCTGCGGGGCCGGCTCGTACCCCGGGCCAGGCGCAGGCTCGTGACCCGGCCCGGACGCCGGTTCCGGCTCGGGTCCCGGTGCGGCCCCCGGCGGCGGACCGTCGGCCGCCTCCTGCGCCGCACGCAGCCTGCGGGCCCGCCGGCCCTCGCCCTCCACCGGCTGGGCCGGCACCGTCTCGGCCGTCTCGGGCAGGTCGTCGTCGATCTCCCGGCGGCGCCCCGGCAGTGCCATGACCAGCACCACCAACATCAGCAAGCCCTGCGCCCACACCCATGCGGTGTGCGTCACGGGGGTCTCGTGGACCAACTCCAGCCGGCCGCCCCGGTCGGGCAGTTCGAAGCCCTGCGCCCAGTCGTCCACGGTGACGGGCTTCAGCGGGCGCCCGTCCAGCGTGGCCCGCCAGCCGGGGTCGGCGGCGTCGGCGATCCGCAGCACCCGCCCGGCGGGTCCGGCGGGGACGTCGGTGCGCGCCTCGACCGGCCCGGCCGCGACGGTCACCGGCTCGGCCGCCGCGCCGCCCTTCCCCTCGGGGGGCACGATGGTGATCCGGGCGACCTGGGCGTCCACCCGCCACAGCGCGCTGCCGTCCTCCTGGCTGAGCCGGGACAGGCCCGGGGTCGCGTCCAGCACCGCGCTCATCTCGCGGGGCGCCCCGTCGCGCACCAGGACGTAGCGGACGGCGTAGCCGCCGAGCTGCTCGGCCTGGTCGGCGCCGGAGCCCGCGACCAGGTTGGCGACGACCTCGTCCAGCCGCCGGTCGCCCCCGGCCGCGCGGGCCGTGTCGCCGTCGCCCAGCCGGGCACCGGAGCCGCGGACGAGGGTGTACGAGATCCGGGTCGCCGCGGGGGAAGTGCCGCCTCCGGCGTTCTTGCCACCGGTCTCCCCGCCGAGGACGAGGGTGCGCGGCCGGTCCCGGGTGCCGCTCTCCTCGGCGACGAACGCCGGGACCTGCACCGGGCTGCGCCGCGACAGCGGCCCGTCGGCGCCGGCCGCCATCCAGACCGCGGCGGCCACCAGGGGCGCCACGGCGGCCGCGAGGCCGATCAGGGCCGCGACCGGCTGCCGCCAGCCGAAGCTCTGGGCCGCGACCCGGCCGCGCGCGCCCTCGGCGCCGAGTACGGCCGCGGCCAGCAGGCCCAGGCCGTAGACGAGGGTGGCGGGCCCGGCCCAGCCGGAGCCGCCGGTGAGCGCGGCGAAGAGCAGGCCGGTCAGGGCTGTGGTCCAGGCGGCCAGGATCGCGGTGCGCCGCTCGGAGCGCAGCAGCGCGGCGAGGGCGGCGAGCACGACGCCGGCGAAGAGCATCCCGCCCACCGTCCCGGGCCCGCCGGGGTCGAGGGTCAGCAGTCCGGTGGCGGAGGCGCTGCCCTCGCCGTAGGGCAGCCCCGCCTCGCGCAGGAAGGCCGAGGGGCTGGTGAGCAGTTCCAGCGACCACGGCGCCAGCAGCACCATCGGCACCGCCAGCAGCACGGCGGCGCGGACCGCGTACGCCCCGGTGTGGACGCGCTGCCGTGCCCGCAGGGCCAGTACGGTCAGCGCGGTGGCGGCGGCGACCGGCCAGACGACGGGGGTGAAGGCGGTGGTGAGGGTGAGCAGCAGTGTCAGGGCCCACACGGGGCGCCAGCCCGGCCGGTCGTCCCCGGCCGTCCGCAGCCCCGAGGCCGCGACCGCGGCCCGGGCCATCAGCGGCAGGACGATCGCGAGCACGGCGGTGCCGAGCCGGCCGCCCGCCAGGGCACCGGTGACGGCGGGCAGGAAGGCGTAGGCGACCGCGCCCCAGGCGCGCAGCAGCCGGGAGCCGACCAGCGGCCGGGAGGCGAAGTAGGCGGTGAGCCCGGCCAGCGGCACCGAGCAGACCAGCAGCAGGGTGAGGGTGAACCCGGTGCTGCCGAGGAAGACGGTGGCGAGCGTGGCGAGGACCGCCAGGTACGGCGGTGCGGGCTCGGCGGAGCCGGTGCCGACCGGCTGCCAGATCTCCAGATGGCGCGACCACAGTTCGGCGGCGGAGCCGGGCGCGGGCAGCAGTGCGCCGCCCGCCAGCGCCCCGCCGCCCAGCAGGTCGCGGCAGGCGACCAGGGAGACCAGGAGGAGCACGGCGAAGAGCGCGGGCCCCGGTTTGCGGGCGATCCGCTTCAGCCGGGCGAACTGCTCGACCTCCAGGAAGTCGGCGTCGTCGTCGCCGGGCCCGGTCTCGACGGCGCCGTGCCGCGCGCCGGAGGAGGCGTCGGGGTCGGAGCGCCGGGCGAGGCTGCCCGCCACCTGCTCGGCGGTGGCGCGTACGGTCGCGCCCGGGGGCGGGAAGAGGGGGCGCAGCTCCGAGTGCGCCACCGCGGGTCTGCCGCGCCTGCGCCGGGCGGCGAGGATGCGTTCGGGGCGCAGGAGGGTGCCCATGAGCCCCCTGAACTCGTCGAGCGCCTGCCCGGGCACCTTGCCGACCAGATAGGCAAGCATCCTCAGCAGGGTGCCGACGACCAGGCGCAGCAGGACCCAGGGCAGCTTCTTCCCGGGGGTGTTGACGAGCAGTGTGTAGACCGCGCCCGCCTTGTCCACGCGGTGCGGGCCGGCGACCGAGCGCCCGACGCAGTCGATGGGCCGCCTCTCCCGGGAGGAGGCCTCGGCGTGCCGGACGACGGCGTCGGGCGCGACGAGCACCCGGTACCCGGCGGTCTGGGCCCGCCAGCACAGGTCCACGTCGTCGCGCATCAGCGGCAGGTAGCGGTCGAAGCCGCCGAGCCGCTCGAAGACGTCGCGCCGTATGAGCATGCCGGCGGTGGAGACGGACAGCACCTGACGCACCTGGTCGTACTGGCCCTGGTCCTGCTCCCGGCGGTCCAGGCCGGTCCAGCGCCGGCCGCTGTCGGCGATGGAGACGCCGACCTCCAGCAGCTGCCGGCGGTTGTACCAGCTGCGCAGCTTGGGGCCGACGACGGCGGCCGACTCGTCGGCGTCGGCGACGCGGAGCAGTTCGGCGAGGGCGTCCGGCGCGGGCGCGCAGTCGTCGTGCAGCAGCCACAGCCACTGGACGGGTTCGCCGTAGGGCAGTTCGGGCATGTCGTAGGCGTCGTCGCGCCAGGTCCGGGTGACCGGGTCCCAGCCGCTGGGCCGCTTCAGGTAGGGCAGGTCCTCGGGGCCGAGGACGGGCGCGGTGCGGGCCGCCTCGCCGACCGCCGCGCCGAAGCCGGTGCGGCGGGCGAGGTGCAGTACGCGGTCGGGACCGAGCGCCTCGGCGACCAGCCGCGCGGAGTCGTCGGCGCTGCCGGTGTCGGCGGCGATCACGTCCTGCACCGGCCGCTCCTGACCGGTGATCGCGGCCAGGGCGTCGGGCAGCCAGCGCTCGCCGTCGTGGGAGACGAGCACGGCGGTGACGACGTGCCTGGGGAACTCCGGCGGCCCGCCGGTGTCGGTCTCGGGCCGTGGCGAGGCGAACGATGCTGTGGCCGCCTCGTACTGGGCCGCCGGGTGGCTGTGCACGGACATCGGGGTAGGGGCCCTCCGGCCGGGGTCCGGGGGTCGCCCCCCGGAAGGCTGCTGCGTCGGACTGCTGGAAGTGTGCTGGACGCGGGTGCCGTGCGCTCGGCGGCCGCGTCGTGGACGGCTCCCCACACTAATGGCTGTACGCGCCCCGGCGTCCGGGGTCCCGGGTACTGGTCGCCCGCGCAGCGATCCGCCCCCGCGCGGTGCGCGGGGGCGGATCGGGTGCTCTGCGGTCCGTGCGGTGTCCTGTGCCGTTTCGTCCGCCGGTTCCTTGCGTCTCTTCTTCCGCCGCGTTCTGCGGCTTGTGCCGTTTCTGCCGCTTCGTCAGGCGGCCGCACGGCCGGGGTGCTGTGCGGACGTTCGCCGGGAGGGCGGGGACGGGCGGTGCCGGTCCGTCAGACGGCGGCCTTCTTCAGACGGCGGCGTTCGCGCTCCGACAGACCGCCCCAGATGCCGAAGCGCTCGTCGTTGGCGAGGGCGTACTCGAGGCACTCGGAGCGGACCTCGCAGGCGAGGCAGACCTTCTTGGCCTCTCTGGTGGAACCGCCCTTCTCGGGAAAGAAGGACTCGGGGTCGGTCTGGGCGCACAACGCGCGCTCCTGCCAGCCGAGCTCCTCGTCCGCCTCTTCGACCAGCAGTTGTTCGAACAGCTCGGTCATGCGCGCCCCTCGTCAGTCTTTACGTCCCCGTGATGCTGTCGTTATCGATCCCGGCCGAACGACACGAGTGAAATTACAAGTGTGTACATCCACGCGAGTCAAGCCGAGATCTGCTATTGGGCCCGTTATTCACCCTGCGGAACCAAACCCTTGCATTAAGTGTTTAAATCATCACAAACCATGACAGGCGGATCGGACATCTCGCCCAACCGACCCCTCCCGTCCGGAAGGACGCGCCCGGACCCGGCCACGTTGCCCTCCCCGCTCCGAAGCGACCACGATCACACTCTGATCACAGATCCACAACGACGTTTGTGCGTGCGGATGTTGCGCCACTTGTCCGCTCCAGGCGCGCATAAACCTTTCGCCGGCCCGGGCGACCGGAAGTGGTGAAACCCGCCTGCCAAACGGGCCGTCCGGTTGACGGCCGTTTGACAGCGAGACGAGGTACCCGTTCTCCTTGGTGTCATGCCAGCGATCCGCTCGTTCAGCCCGGCCCGCCACCGCGGGGCCCTTCGCGCTGCCCGGGCCTGCTGTCGCTGTTGCCGTCGTTGAGGTTCCGGGTCGAGGTTCCGAGGCTCCCCGGACTCTGAGGTCTTCCGGGCCCCGTGGTCTTCCCGGGCGCCGGCGTTCCGAGGCGCACCGAGCCGCCGGGACGGCCGAACCGCCGGCGGCCGGTGACGCGGAAGCACCCTTCCGCTACGGCCTCCCGCCCTCCCCTCCTC
>NZ_JAKMAY010000207.1:0-10249 GCF_022015835.1 Streptomyces sp. ICN903
GTTCGCTGGGCGGGCATGGGGGCCTTCCGGGCCGGACGGCGGGTGTCGTCTCGAACCCTAGGCGCACCCTCTGACAACGCCCCTGAGCCCGCGGTGAGCACCACGCCCCCGCGAGGGCGGCAGCCCCTACGCCCCCGCGAGGGTGGCGACCATGACCGCCTTGATGGTGTGCATGCGGTTCTCCGCCTCGTCGAAGACGACCGAGTGCTCCGACTCGAACACCTCGTCCGTCACCTCCAGCGACTCCAGGCCGTACCGCTGGTGGATCTCCCGGCCCACGGCCGTGCCCAGGTCGTGGAAGGCGGGCAGGCAGTGCAGGAAGCGGACGCGCGGGTTGCCGGTGGCGCGCAGGACGTCCATGGTGACGGCGTACGGCCGCAGCAGCTCGATGCGCTCCTCCCAGACCTCCTTGGGCTCGCCCATCGACACCCACACGTCGGTGGCGACGAAGTCGGCCCCCAGCACACCCTCCTCGACCTTCTCGGTGAGGGTGACGCGCGCGCCGGTGGTCTTCGCCAGGGAGCGGGCGGCGGCGATCACCGGCTCCTCGGGCCACAGGCTCCGCGGTGCCGCGATGCGCACGTCCATGCCGAGCAGGGCGCCGGTGACCAGGTAGGAGTTGCCCATGTTGTTGCGGGCGTCGCCGAGGTAGGCGTAGGCGGTCCGTGTCAGCGGCTTGTCGCAGTGCTCGGTCATGGTGAGCGCGTCGGCGAGCATCTGAGTGGGGTGCCAGTCGTCGGTGAGCCCGTTGTAGACGGGGACGCCGGCGTGTGCGGCCAGTTCCTCCACCGCCTCCTGGCTGCTGCCCCGGTACTCGATCGCGTCGTACATCCGCCCCAGCACCCGGGCGGTGTCGCGTACCGACTCCTTGTGGCCGATCTGGGAGCCGGACGGGTCGAGGTAGGTGGTGTGGGCGCCCTGCTGGGCGGCGGCGGTCTCGAAGGCGCAGCGGGTGCGGGTGGAGGTCTTCTCGAAGATCAGCGCGATGCCGCGTCCGCGCAGCCGCTGCTCCTCGGCGCCCGCACGCCGGGCCGCCTTCAGCTCGGCGGCCAGCTCGATCAGGTGGCGGAACTCCTCGGGGGTGAAGTCCAGCTCCTTGAGGAAGTGGCGGCCCGTGAGATCGATCGCCATGGGGGTCTCCTGGGGACTGTCGCGTCGGATACGGCGGGAAAGCCGGAAGTCTATACGAGTACTCGCATCCCTATGCAGAGGGGGGCGTCCCCGTCCCGGACCGTACCCGTACGGGCGCCCGCCCCTCGCGCCCTTCCCCTGCCGCGTCCACGCTCTCCTGCGGCCTCGCCGGTGCCCGCGCCTACACCGCGTCGCGCTCGACCGGGCAGCTCATGCACCGCGGCCCGCCCCGGCCCCGGCCCAGCTCGCTGCCGGGGATCGTGATGACCTCGATCCCCCGCTTGCGCAGATGCGTGTTGGTGGTGACGTTGCGCTCGTAGGCGATGACCACGCCCGGCTCGACGGCCAGCACGTTGCAGCCGTCGTCCCACTGCTCGCGCTCGGCCGCGTGCACGTCCTGGGTCGCGGTGAGCACCCGGATGCCGTCCAGGCCCAGGGCCGCGGCGATGGCCCGGTGCATGTGCTCGGGCGGGTGGTCGGTGACCTTCAGCTCCGACTCGGCCGCGCCGGGCTCGATGGTGTACGAGCGGAGCATGCCCAGGCCCGCGTACTGGGTGAAGGTGTCGCCGTCGACCATCGTCATCACCGTGTCCAGGTGCATCAGGGCACGCTTCTTGGGCATGTCCAGCGCCACGATGGTGCGGGCCGAGCCCGCCGCGAACAGGCCCCGGGCCAGCATCTCCACCGCCTGCGGGGTGGTGCGCTCGCTCATCCCGATGAGCACCGCGCCGTTGCCGATGACCAGCACGTCCCCGCCCTCGATGGTGGAGGGGTAGGCGCCCTGGCCCTCGGACCAGACGTGGAAGCCCCTGCCCTCCGGGGCGCCGGGCTCCTGGGCTGCGGGGTCCTGGGCTCCGGGGTCCTGGGCTGCGGGTGCACCGGAGGCTGCGGCGAACAGCGGGTGGTGGTGGTAGATCGCCTCGAAGTGGATCGTCTCGCGCTGCCGGGCCGGCCAGCGCATGGCGTTGATGGACACCCCGTCGTAGATCCAGGCGGAGGTGTCGCGGGTGAACAGGTGGTTGGGCAGCGGGGCGACCAGGAAGTCGTCCAGGTCCATCACGTGGAAGCGCACCGAGACCGGCTCGGGGTGCCGCTCCAGGTACTCCCGCTTGGTCATCCCGCCCACCAGCGCCTCGGCCAGCTCCGCCCCGGACATCTCGTCGAAGACGGCCCGCAGGTGGTCGGCGGCCAGCGGCCCGTACTCCTTCTCGTGGAAGGTGCGGTCCAGGACGAACGCGCGGGCCGCGGGGACCTCCAGCGACTCCGCCAGCAGGTCGCCGAACAGGTGGACCTCCACGCCCCGGTCGCGCAGGACGTCGGCGAAGCCGTCGTGCTCCTGGCGGGCCCGCCGCACCCACAGCACGTCGTCGAAGAGCAGGTCGTCCCGATTGGTCGGGGTGAGCCGTTTCAGTTCCAGGTCGGGGCGGTGCAGGATGACGCGGCGCAGCCGCCCGGTCTCGGAGTCGACGTGGAATCCCATGCCACCATCCTCACCCCGAGCCGGGCGGCTACACCCGGCACACCGTCCGGCCCCCGGCCCGGCGGTCACCGCCGGTGCGGCTGCCGTCGCCACCGCCGCAGCCGCTCCCACGGCCGGGGCCGGGGCGGGGGACCCGCCCGTTCGGCGGCCTCGGTCAGGACCCGCACCATCTCCTGGGTCCTGAGCAGCTTCGCCTCGATCCGGTCCCTGTGCTCGGCAAGCGCGGCCAGGTCCCGTTCGGCCTCCTCGTGCGCCGCCCGGACGATCTCCTCGGCGCGGCGCCGTGCCCGGGCGAGGATCTCCTCGGCCTGCCGCATTCCCGGTTCGTGGCCGCACCGGTCGCACCGCCAGGCCCCCTCCGACCGCTGCCCGGACCCTCCCATGGCCCCTCCTCCCGTCGGCTGCGGCCGGCCTGGCATGGCGGGCCCGGCGGTCAGAGCCTGGGGTCGACCGGTTCCGACTCCAGGGCGAGGACGGCGAAGACCGCCTCGTGCACCCGCCACAGCGGCTCGCCACGTGCCAGCCTGTCCAGCGCCTCCAGGCCGAGGGCGTACTCGCGCAGGGCCAGGGATCGCTTGTGGCCCAGGTGGCGCTCCCGCAGCCGCCGCAGGTTCTCCTCGCGGGCGTACTCCGGGCCGTAGACGATCCGCAGGTACTCCCGTCCCCGGCACTTCACGCCCGGCTGGACCGGCCGCCCGTCCGGGCCGCGCACCAGGGCGTCCAGCGGTTTGACGACCATGCCCTCGCCCCCGGCCTCCGTCAGCTCCAGCCACCAGTCGGTGCCCGCCGCGACGGAAGCCTCGTCGCCGGTGTCCACCACTAGGCGCCCGGTGCGGCGCAGCAGCCCGGTGCCGTCGGCGCCGGCCAGCCGGTCCAGCCAGGCGAGCTGGTCGACGTGCGGTACGGCGGCCAGGCTGTGGCCTCGGACGGCAAGGACCTGGAAGGGGGCGAGTTCCACGCCGTCGAGCCCGTCCACCGGCCGGCAGTAGCGGCCGTACGCCGCGGTGAACGCCGCCGCGTCCGCCGCGCGCTCCCGCTGCCGCGCCAGCAGCCCGCCCACCTGAGAGCCCCGGGCGGCCGCCGCCTCCAGGGCGGCCAGCGCGCCGGGGAAGGCGGCTTCGGCCGCCGCGCCGACCGCCGCGTACTGCCGGCGCAGCAGCCCGGCCGACTTCAGCGACCAGGGCAGCAGCTCGGCGTCCAGCAGCAGCCAGTCGGTGTCCAGCTCCTCCCACAGCCCGGCGCCGTCGGCGGCGGCGCGCACCCGGGCGAGAACCTCCTCGGTGACGGCCCGGTCGTCGAAGAACGGGCGCCCGGTGCGGGTGTGGAGCGCGCCCGTCTCCCCGCCGGTCACGCCGAACCGCTCGGCCGCGGTGTCCGCGTCGCGGCAGACCAGGGCGACGGCGCGCGAGCCCATGTGCTTCTCCTCGCACACCACCTTCGCCACGCCCGCCGCCCGGTACTCGGCGAACGCCTCGGCCGGGTGCTCCAGGTAGCCCTCCAGCCTCGAGGTGGCGCAGGGCGCCATCGTCGGCGGGAGGTAGGGCAGCAGGCGCGGGTCGATCGCGAAGCGGCTCATCACCTCCAGCGCGGCGGCGGCGTTCTCCTCGCGCACCGCGACGCGGCCGGCGTGGCGGGTCTCCACCACGCGGCGGCCGTGCACGTCGGCCAGGGCGAGCGGGCGGCCCTCGTGCCCGCCGGGGGCGTCCGCCGTCAGCGGTCTCACCGGCTCGTACCAGACCCGTTCGGCGGGGACGTCCACCAGTTCGCGCTCGGGCCAGCGCAGGGCGGTCAGGGCCCCGCCGAAGACGCAGCCGGTGTCCAGGCAGATGGTGTTGTTCAGCCAGGTCGCGCGCGGGGTGGGGGTGTGGCCGTAGACGACGGCGGCCCGGCCCCGGTAGTCCTCGGCCCACGGGTAGCGCACGGGCAGGCCGAACTCGTCGGTCTCACCGGTGGTGTCGCCGTACAGGGCGTGGCTGCGGACCCGGCCGGAGGTGCGGCCGTGGTACTTCTCGGGCAGCCCGGCGTGGCAGACGACCAGAGCGCCGCCGTCGAGGACGTAGTGGCTGACGAGCGAGCCGATGAACTCCCCCACCCGCGCGGGGAACTCCGGGTCGGCGGTGGCCTCCTTCTCCAGCTGTCCGATCGTCTCGGCGAGCCCGTGGGTGTGCTGGACGTTGCGGCCCCTCAGGTACCGGCCGAGCTTGTTCTCGTGGTTGCCGGGGACGCACAGCGCGTGCCCGGCGGCGACCATGCCCATGACCAGGCGCAGCACCCCGGGGCTGTCGGGGCCGCGGTCGACGAGATCGCCGACGAAGACGGCGGTGCGCCCCTCGGGGTGGCTCGCGTCCACCGCGCGGCCGGCCCCGTCGCGCTCGATCGTGTAGCCGAGCCGGCCCAACAGGACCTCCAGCTCGGCGCAGCAGCCGTGGACGTCGCCGACGATGTCGAACGGGCCGGTCAGGTGCCGCAGGTCGTTGTAACGCCGCTCCAGCTCGATCCGGGCGGCGGCCACCTCCTCCACCCCGCGCAGGATGTGCACCTTGCGGAAGCCCTCGCGCTCCAGGGAACGCAGGGAGCGGCGCAGTTCGCGCCGCTGGCGCGGGATCACGTGGGCGGGCATGTCCGCGCGGTCGGGGCGGGCGGCGTTGCGCTCGGCGCAGACGCTCTCCGGGACGTCCAGGACGATCGCCACGGGCAGCACGTCGTGCTCGCGGGCCAGCCTCACCAGCTGCCGCCGGGCCTCGGTCTGCACGTTGGTGGCGTCCACCACGGTCAGGCGTCCGGCGGCCAGCCGCTTGCCGGTGATGTAGTGCAGCACGTCGAAGGCGTCGGAGCTGGCGCTCTGGTCGTTCTCGTCGTCGGCGACCAGACCCCGGCAGAAGTCGGAGGAGACGACCTGGGTGGGCGCGAAGTGGGTGCGGGCGAAGGTGGACTTGCCCGCGCCGGTGGTGCCGACCAGCACCACCAGGGACAGGTCGGGTACGGCGAGGGCCGTCGTACGGGCCGGGGCGGGGGCCGGGGTGCGGTCCGTCATGCGACTGCCTCCTTCGCGGTGGCCGGGGCGCCGGTCTTCGGCGCCCCGGTGGCCGGTACCTCGGCGGCCAGGCGGAACAGGGCGAGCTGGGTGGGCGGGCCGACCTCGGGGTCGTCCTCGCCGACGGGCCGGAACTCCACGGTGTAGCCGTGCCGTTCGGCCACGCCCCGGGCCCAGGCCCGGAACTCCTCACGAGTCCACTCGAAGCGGTGGTCGTGGTGGCGTACCTCGCCCGCGGGCAGGGTCTCCCAGCGCACGTTGTACTCGGCGTTGGGCGTGGTGACCACGACCGTCCCCGGCCGGGCCGCGCCGAAGACGGCGTACTCGGCCGCGGGCAGGCGCGGCGGGTCGATGTGCTCGATCACCTCGCTGAGCACTGCCGCGTCGTAGCCGGACAGCCGGGGGTCGGTGTACGTCAGCGAGCCCTGGGTGAGGGTGACGCGGGCGGCCTGCCGCTCGGGCATCCGTTCCAGGCGCAGTCTGCGCCGCGCCTCGTGCAGGGCACGCATCGACACGTCCACGCCCGCGATCTCGGTGAAGCGGGCGTCCTTCAGCAGCGCCTGCACCAACTGGCCCTGCCCGCAGCCCAGGTCCAGGACGCGGGCGGCGCCGCTCTCGCGCAGGGCGGCCAGGATCGCCTCGCGGCGCAGGACGGCCAGCGGGGCGGGGCGCTCGTCGGTGTCGGCGCCCTCGTCCACGGCGTTGTCCAGCTCCTCTGCCTCGCTGCCGTCGGCCTCGGCCAGACGGGCGAGCTCCAGGCGCTCCAGGGCCTCGCGGGTGAGGCGCCGGCGGCGGGCGAGGTAGCGGCCGGCGATGAGCTCCTGTTCGGGGTGGTGCTCCAGCCAGCCCTCTCCGGCGCGCAGCAGCTTGTCCACCTCGTCGGGGGCGACCCAGTAGTGCTTGGCGTCGTCCAGCACCGGCAGCAGGACGTACAGGTGGCGCAGCGCGTCGGCGAGCCGCACCTCGCCCTCCAGCACCAGCGACACATAGCGGGAGTCGCCCCACTCGGGGAAGCGGGCGTCCAGCGGCACCGGTTCGGCGCCCACCGTCCAGCCCAGCGGCTCGAAGAGGCGGCGGACCAGCTCGGGGCCGCCGCGGGCGGGCAGTGCCGGCACCCCGATCCGCAGGTGCCTTCTGCGCTCGGGCAGTTCGGGGCGGGCCCGGCACTGGCCCTTGAGCGCGCTGGAGAACACCGCGCCCAGCGCCACGGCCAGCAGCGAGGAGGCCGCGTACGGGCGGTCGTTGACGTACTGCGCCAGGGCCGAGTCCGGTGCGCCGCCGCGCCCCTTGCCCCGGCCGCGGCGGACCAGGGCGACGGGGTCGACCTCCAGCAGCAGCGCCACGGTGCAGCGCTCGGGCCCCGCCTCGGGGTAGAAGACGTGCGCGGTGCCGTGGGAGGTGGAGAACTCCTGCGCCCGGTCGGGGTGTTTGTGCAGCAGGAACCCGAGGTCGGTGGCGGGCCGCTCGGCGCTGCCGGTGGTGGTCATCGTCAGGAACACCCGAGCGAGTATGGCCCGTTCGGGCGGGCCGCCCCCAGCGGTTTTCCACAGGACGGGGCGTTGGTGCGACTATCCCTTCGGCTCCGGTCCCGGTTCCGCCTCCCGTCCCGCCCCTGCCGCGAGTTCCGCCGCCAGGGCGGCGATCTCCGCCGGGCCCACCCGGCAGCAGCCGCCGACCAGCCGGGCACCGTCGCGCACCCACGCGCGGGCGGCGGCCGGGTCGAAGGCGTTCTCGCCCGTCCAGGCCCCGCGCGCCGCGTCCCAGCCCTCGCCGCTGTTGGGGTAGACGACCGCCGGCTTGCCCGTGACCCGCGCCGCCAGGCGTACCGCGGGCGCGGCGTCGCGCGGATCGCAGCAGTTGACGCCGACCGCGATCACCTGGTCGTTGCCGGCGGCGACGGCGAAGGCGTCCGCCAGCGGCTGCCCGGCCCGGGTGCGCGGCCCGGCGACGGTGTACGACAGCCACACCGGCACCCCGCAGCCGGCCGCCGCGCGCAGCAGGGCCTCGGCCTCGTCGGCGTCGGGCACCGTCTCCAGGGCCAGGGCGTCCGGGGCGGCCGCCGCCAGCGCCTCGATCCGGGGCCGGTGGAAGCGCTCCAGCTCGGCGACCGTCAGGCCGTACCGGCCGCGGTACTCGCCGCCGTCGGCGAGCACCGCGCCGTACGGGCCGACCGAGGCGGCCACCCACACCGGCCCCCCGGCCGCGCCCGCCGCGGCGCGGGCCAGGGCCACGCTGCGGCGCAGCAGGGCGTCGGTCTCCGCACCGCCCAGCCCGCGCCGGGCGAAGCCGGGGTGGGATGCCTGGTAGCTGCCGGTGATGAGCACCCGCGCCCCCGCCCGCACATAGGCGGCGTGGGCCGCCTCCACCTGGGCGGGGTCGTCGGCGAGCAGCCGGGCCGACCACAGCTCGTCGGACAGGTCGCAGCCCTGTGCCTGGAGCTGGTTGGACAGCCCGCCGTCGAGGACGAGGGGGCCGCGCGCCAGGGCGTCCGCGAGCGGAAGCACGGGGACGGGCGCGGGCGACGGCGCGGGCGGTGTGCTCATGCCGGGTTCACCCCAGCCGGCTCTGCACCTGGGAGGAGATCAGCTCCAGGTGGTCCAGGTCGTGCAGATCCAGGATCTGCAGGTAGATCCGGGAGGAGCCCGCCTCCGCGTAGCGGCCGATCTTGTCGACCACCTCGGCCGGGGAGCCGGCCAGCCCGTTCTCCTTCAGCTCGTCCACCTCGCGGCCGATGGCCGCCGCGCGCCGCGCCACCTCGGCGTCGTCCCGGCCCACGCAGGCGACCAGGGCGTTGGAGTAGATCAGGTCGTCCGCGGCGCGGCCGTGCTCCTCGGCGGCGGCCCGCACCCGGCCGAACTGCCGCTCGCTGTCCTCGACGGAGACGAAGGGGACGTTGAACTCGTCGGCGAAGCGTGCGGCCAGCGCAGGGGTGCGCTTGGCCCCCATGCCCCCGATGAGCACGGGCACCCTGTCCTGTGCGGGCTTGGGCAGCGCGGGCGAGTCGGCGAGCCGGTAGTGGGCGCCGTCGTAGGAGAACGTCTTGCCCGGCTCGGTGGCCCACAGCCCGGTGACGATCTCCAGCTGCTCCTGGAGCCGGGAGAACTTCTCCTTGGGGAACGGAATGCCGTACGCGGTGTGCTCGGCCTCGAACCACCCGGCTCCCAGACCGAGTTCGACCCGTCCGCCCGACATGGCGTCGACCTGTGCCACCTGGATGGCCAGTACACCCGGCAGCCGGAAGGTGGCCGCGGTCATCAGGGTGCCCAGCCGGATGCGCCTGGTCTCGCGGGCGAGGCCCGCCAGGGTGATCCAGGCGTCCGTCGGGCCGGGGAGCCCGTCGACGTCACCCATCTTCAGGTAGTGGTCGGAGCGGAAGAAGGCGTCGAATCCCAGGTCCTCGGTGGCCTTGGCGACCGCGAGGAGGGTTTCGTAGGAGGCGCCCTGCTGGGGTTCGGTGAAGATGCGCAGATCCATGCCCTCCATCCTGCACCTTCGCTACGCCTCCTCCCGCACCGGCGGGCCGTCCCCGCACACCGGCGCGGCGCCCTCGCACACCGGCATGGCTCCCCCCTGTACGAGCGGGGCCTCGGATTCGCACACCGGCGGGGCCCGGCGGAAGGGCCGGGGTCTGAGGGCGAGCCGTCTGAGGATCGCCGTCACCCTGTCACCGCACTCGTCGGCCGCGTCGATGCCCTCGATGCACCTCCAGTAGAGCCCCTCCTCCTCCGCGTCGACCGCGACCCGTACCAGCGCGCCCCCGGCCTCGCCCAGCAGATCGCCCAGTTCGTGCAGGGCCGAAAGAGGGTCGCTCATCTCCGTCAGGCGGGCGGCGCGCGCCCCGTCGGACCGCTGCCCGGGGCCGCGCAGCGAACCGCAGGCGCGCCCGCTCGCCTCACGCAGTCCACCGGCCTGGGCCCGCACCTCGGGCGGACCCGCCGTGGCCAGGTGGACTCCTACCGCCTCCGCGAGCGCCTGCGCCTGCCACGCCTCGGTAACGACGTCAGCCGCTTCCTCACTGTGTGCGAGCGCTCGCCGCGTGATCTCAATGAGTGGTACCGCATCCATCCACCTTTTCCCTCCGCAATCATTCGCTACCCAGCGTGATACCCAAGGCCGCGCTTGGCTAGAGGGTTCGGGAAAACTGTGGAAAAACTCGACACTGTGGAGAACTTCGTCACTCCGAAGAGTGACGATTGGCCTCCCCCGGAGCGGCACCGCAACCGTCCGTCTCGCCGACTCCCCCACCGACCCCTCCATCACTCTCGGTAACGGGAAAGCGTCGTTCGTTCCGTTCGATCTTCGCCTCCAGCGCGGCCGGCGCGTCGATTCCCAGCACCTCGCACAACTGCAGCAGATAGGCGAGGACGTCGGCGACCTCGTCCGCGACCCGCCCCGCGGTGCCCGGGTCCTCCATCACCCGCGCCGACTCCTCGGGGGTGAGCCACTGGAAGATCTCGGCCAGTTCGGCGGCCTCCACGCCCAGCGCCGCCACCAGGTTCTTCGGCGTGTGGTACGGCTCCCACCGCCGTGCCGCCGCGAACTCGGCCAGCCTGCGCTGGAGTTCGCCCACCCTCCCCTCGGGCCGCCCGTACGGCACCGGATGG
>NZ_JAKMAY010000208.1:0-10200 GCF_022015835.1 Streptomyces sp. ICN903
GCCCAGTCCCCCGCGCCGCCCCAGGGCGGCGCCGACGCCGGGCAGGGAGCCGCGCAGGTGCGGCAGATGTGGCCCGACGTCCTGGAGGCCGTCAAGGGCCGCCGCCGGTTCACCTGGATCCTGCTCAGCCAGAACGCGCACGTCGCCGGGTTCGACGGGACGACGCTCCGGCTCGGCTTCTCCAACCAGGGGGCCCGCGACAGCTTCGCCAACGGCGGCAGCGAGGAGGTGCTGCGCGCGGCGCTGGCCGACACCTTCGGTGTGCAGTGGCGGATCGAGTCCGTCGTCGATCCCTCCGGCGGTTCCGCGCCGCCGCAGGGGCAGGCCCCGTACTCCCCCGGGGGTGCGGGGGGCTTCCGCCCGGCCGCCGCGGCGCCCTCCGCCCCGGCCGCGCAGCCTCCGTCCTCCGCGCCGTACGGGCAGCAGCCGGCGCCGGCCCGGCCGCAGCCCCAGCAGTCGCAGCCGCAGTCCTCCCGGCCGCAGGCGCCCCAGGCGCCCGCGCCGCGCGGCGAGGCCGAGCCGCCGCCCCCGCCGCCCGTGGCGCCGGAGGACGACATGCCCGCCGAGGACGACCCGGATCTGGACGAGACCGCCCTGTCCGGTCACGACCTGATCGTGCGCGAGCTGGGCGCGACGGTGCTGGAGGAGCTGTACCACGAGTGACGCCCGCCCGTGTGTCCGCGCGTGCGTCCGCGTGTCCGCCGGGGAGGGAAACGGTCCGGGCCCGACGAGGCCAAGAGGCAGGGGAAACGCGTACGCTCAGGGGTACGGAGTACAAGGCGGGCGCGTACGCGGCGAGCACGTGTACGCACACGCACACGTCGTCGAGCGAGCCAGGAGCGAATCCCGTGATCCCCGGTGGTGGCCAGCCCAACATGCAGCAGTTGCTTCAGCAGGCCCAGAAGATGCAGCAGGACCTCGCCGCCGCCCAGCAGGAGCTGGCCGACACCGATGTCGAGGGATCGGCGGGAGGCGGCCTGGTGAAGGCCACGGTCTCCGGTTCCGGTGAGCTCAAGGGCCTGGTGATCGACCCCAAGGCGGTGGACCCGGAGGACACCGAGACCCTCGCCGACCTGGTCCTGGCGGCCGTCCGCGACGCGAACGCCGCCGCGCAGGAGCTCCAGCAGCAGAAGCTCGGCCCCCTCGCCCAGGGGCTGGGCGGCATGCCGGGCCTGCCTTTCTGAGGACGGCCCGGCACGGACCGCGCGCCGGGTGCATGGTGCACCGAAAAGCGGAAATGAGCGTACGGTCGGCGCGGGGACCGTACGGGAGCGACAAGGGCAGAGCGGGAAGAGTGGAGTAGGCGGCCGTGTACGAAGGCGTGGTTCAGGACCTCATCGACGAGTTGGGCAGGCTGCCCGGCGTCGGTCCCAAGAGCGCGCAGCGGATCGCCTTCCACATCCTGCAGGCCGAACCGGCGGACGTCCGCCGCCTCGCCCACGCGCTGACCGAGGTGAAGGAGAAAGTCCGGTTCTGCGAGGTCTGCGGCAATGTCGCGGAGGCCGAGCGGTGCAGGGTCTGCCAGGACCCGCGCCGCGATCCGTCGGTCATCTGCGTCGTGGAGGAGCCCAAGGACGTCGTGGCCATCGAGCGGACGCGCGAGTTCCGGGGGCGTTACCACGTCCTCGGCGGCGCGATCAGCCCGATCGAGGGCGTGGGCCCGGACGATCTGCGGATCAGGGAACTGCTGGCCAGGCTCGCCGACGGCACCGTCACCGAGCTGATCCTGGCCACCGACCCGAACCTCGAAGGGGAGGCCACGGCCACCTACCTCGCGCGCATGGTGTCCTCCATGGGCCTGCGCGTGACCAGGCTGGCCAGCGGTCTCCCCGTCGGAGGAGACCTGGAGTACGCCGACGAGGTCACGCTGGGACGTGCCTTCGAGGGGAGAAGACTGCTCGATGTCTGAAGCCAAGCCCGAGAACCGCAGCCAGGACCGCGGCCAGGACCGCAGCCCGGACGATTTCGCGGTGCAGATCGCGGACCAGGTCGAGAGCTTCCTCGTGGCGGTCACCGAGGTGGCCAAGGGGGACGAGCCGGACAGCGCCGTCCCGTACCTGCTGCTGGAGGTGTCCCAGCTGCTGCTCGCGGGCGGTCGCCTCGGCGCCCACGAGGACATCGTCCCGGAGGAGCGGTACGAGCCGGACACCGGCCCGGAGCCGGACGTCGACGAGCTGCGCATGCGGCTCGCCCGGCTGCTGGACCCCGTGGACGTCTACTCGGAGGTCTTCGACCCGTACGCGCGCAGCGCTCCGGTCGCCTGCCGCATCTCCGACGACATCGCCGACGTGGTCACCGACCTGCGCCACGGCATGGCCCACTACCGGGCCGGGCGGATCAGCGAGGCGCTGTGGTGGTGGCAGTTCTCCTACCTGTCCAACTGGGGCCCCACCGCCTCCGCGTCCCTGCGCGCCCTGCAGTCGCTGGTGGCCCACGTCCGCCTCGACACCCCCCTCGACGAGCTGGAGGGCCTGGACACGGACACCGACGCCGACGACCTCCAGCTGGAGAGGGAGGCCGGCGCGGTGATGGCGGCGGAGATCGCCGCCCCGCTGGGCATCAAGCCGACGCGCGACTGACCCGGGACGGGCGGCCTCGTACGGAAACCGACCGGGCACGGAAACCGACCGACGGGCCGGGTGCGGAACGCGCCCGGCCCGTCGTCCGGCAGCGGTCAGAACAGGCCCTTGTAACCGCCCCAGCCGGTGCCGATCTGCTGGCGTCCGCGGAAGGTGCCGTCGCCCTTGCCGTGGTTGCGGTAGAGCACGCCGTCGGTGTTCCGCACGACGATGTCGGCGTGGCCGTCGCCGGTGATGTCGCCGACGCCGACCACAGTGTCGTAGGACAGCCCCCACTTCGCGGAGAGCTGGACGCGGCTCTTCAGCAGGCCGGTGCCGGTGCCGTCGTAGCGGAAGAGGGCGCCGTCCTTGCGGTGGGCCAGCAGATCGCCGTGGCCGTCGCCGTTCAGGTCGCCGACGCCGACGATCTTCGTGTACGTCCACCCCGAGCGGATCTTCCTGCCCGCCGCCAGCGTCCCGTCGGCCTTGGCGGCGAACAGGTGGATGTCACCGGTGGAGGTCCGGCGCGCCAGCAGGTCGGCGCGCCCGTCGCCGGTCAGGTCGCCGGGCGAGGTCAGCATGTCGTAGGCACCCCAGCCGGTGCCCAGGGCGGTGTAGGGGGTGTCGGGGGCGACCGCCTCCCCGCACTCGGGCCGGTAGCCGCGCAGTTCCCCGTCCGGCATCCGCACCAGCAGGTCGTTGCAGCGGTCGCCGTCGAGGTCGCCGAAGGAGACCGGGGTGATCCGGTTGGACCAGCCGTAGGCGCCGTTCTTGCCGGAGAAACCGCCCGATCCGTCGCCGTGCTGGAAGGTCAGCCAGCCGCCCGAGCTGACGGTCACCAGATCGCCCACCCCGTCCGGCTGCTTGGGCCCGGCGTGGTCGTGGCGTATCTTGCCGGCGCCGCGCAGCACGGTCGTGCCGCCGTAGGTCAGGGCGGGGCCGTGGCCGTCGGCCGGGGTGACCGCCAGCGTCCAGTCGTACCGGCCGTCGGGCAGGAACACGTCCTGGGAGCCGCCCGGGTGGAGGCCGCGCCAGCCCACCTCCAGCCGGCCGCGGATCGCGCCGCCGGTGGACGTGCCCACCGTCCGGCCGGTCACCGCGTCCCGCACGGTCAGCGTCCAGCCGGCGGCCGGCTTGGACAGCAGCACCGAGGTCAGCGGGGTGGGAGCGGCCTCGGCGGTGGCCGCCCACACCTCGGGGGACTTCCTCGGCGCGCCGACGGCGGTCAGCGCGCCGGTGGGCGCGCCGGAGGGCACCAGGTGGACGCGCTCCCGGTCGTCCACCCAGGCGGCGTGGCCGCCGAACTCGTCCACCGTCCAGCGCACATGGCGCTGCGAGCGCCCGGTGTCGGGCAGGTGGCCGATGACCCGGCCGGTGGCCGCCCCGCCGGTCACGGTGGTCAGCGTCAGGTCGCCGGACGCGCGGTCGTGGGTGACGACGTAGCCGTCGCCCAGCAGCGCCTCACCGGCCGGCACGGCCACCGTCGTCCCCGCCGCGCGGTCGTGGGCCACCGACGGCGCGGTGCCGGAGCAGTCGACGTACAGCCACCGGCCCACGGCCTGTAGCTCCTCCGGAGCGCAGTGGGCCCCGGTGTCCACGGTCGCGGCCGTCCTCCTCGCGGCCAGGTCGTAGCCGGTGACGGTGCCCGGCTCAGCACCCGGGGTCCACAGCACATCGCCCCACACCGCCGCCGGGCCCGGATCGCGGGTGAGTGCGGGGGGCCCGTGGTGTCCGATCCTGAGCACGGTCTGCCGTCCGGGCGCGGTGTGGACGAGGTAGTGGCCGGACACGTCCGTGATCCGCCCGCCGGAGGGGACGCGCTGTTCGGAGTAGTCGTTGTGGACGGACGGCCAGCCGCTGTTGGTGCGGAGGGTGTCGGTGTCCTCGTCGGCCCGGAGCAGCCAGGCGATCCGTCCGTCCGCGGGGCTCAGGATCTGCTCGCAGCCGATCTCCTGTGTGGGGCAGACGGGGATGAACGAGCCGTCGCCGAGGAACCGGGTGCGCTCTCCCGCCTCGGGGGCGCCGGTCGTGGGCAGCGTACGCGCCCAGCTCTGCCGCCGGTTGTGGCCCGCGGCGCTGTCGGCGACGACCAGGCGGCCGTGGGACAGCGTCAGCCCCTGGACATCCAGGGGCGGGCGGGGCAGCGGTTTGAACACGGTGGCGGAGGGCCGGCCGCCGCCGTCCGCGGCCAGGCGCTGCAGGGCCCACTCGCCCGTGGTGTCCCGGGCGACGACGACGGCGGTCCCGCCGGGGCCTGCGGAGACCCGGGGGCGTGCCTGCTCCAGGAGCGTGACCGGCTCGCCTCCCGCCATGGGCGCGGCCTTGACCACCACGAGGTTCGGCCCCGCGCTCTGTGTGTAGACCAGCCAGTCGCCCGCCGCGGCCAGGTCGAGCGACGGCTGGACGTCCCCACCCTCGATCAGGGTCTCGGCCGGGGCGGCGGCCGGGGCGGTGCGGGCGACCGACAGGACGGCCGGAACGGAGGTGCTGTACATCACGAGGCGGTCCTCGGTGAGGGCCGCGTAGTGGTAGCCGCCGGGCAGCGGTGCGGTCCAGTCCTCGACCCGGCCGGTCACGCGGTCGGCGAGGACCATCCGCCGCTGCCCGTCGATCTGCGCGCTGAACACCAGCGTTCGCTCGTCGGCCGCCAGCGGGTTGCCGACGAGGGAACCCGCGGGCAGGCCGGTGATGGCCACGTTCCGCGTGGTGCCGTCGGGTTCCGCCGTCAGCAGGTGCATCACGCGGACGTCCGTGCCGTCCTCGGCCGTGACCGTGTGGCGGGTGACGACCGTGCTCCCGAGGGTCCGGTAGTAGGAGTGCCCCTCGGGTATCCGCACGGTGCGGGTGCTCTGCCCGGCCGCGTCCCACAGGACGACCTGGTCGCCCAGCCGGTAGGCGAGGGTGTCGCCGCCGGTCGCCCGAGCGTCGGCGGTGTCCCCCTCCGGTGCGGACACGGGGAAGGTCCTGCCGTCGGAATAGCGGGTCCACACCAGACCGGAGTGGCCTTCCAGGCGGTGGAAGGCGCCCAGAGCGCCGGCGCCGTCCAGGTCCGACGGGCTGCTCGCCGGGAACAGCGACACGGACAGGTCCGCGGAGCGCTGCGTGGCCGGGACCACCGTCTCCTGCGGGGTGTCCGCCGCCGCCGGTGCCGGGGCGAGGGCGAGCAGACCTGTCGCCAGCGAGAGCGCGGTGGCCGTCGCCAGGGCGAGACGGGCGTGCTGGTGCATACGGGAACACTCCTGCTGCCTGCGGGGGCGTGGTGCGGCCCGGTCGATAGAGGGTGCTTTCCGCCCGACTCCCCTGTCGTGGAAGGCATTTGACGCAGGGATTCCGGGCGTGCGGCCATTGGGAGACCAACGAGGGGGCCCGAGGGTTGTACGGGAGCGCCGCGGGGCGCGCCGCACCGGCGGCGCGCCGTGCCGCTGCCACGCCGTCGCACCGCCTTCCCGCGGGCCGGGCGGGCGTCAGCGCATCCAGGCGCGCCAGGGGCGGTGGATGATCTCGCGGTAGGTGTGGTGGGAGGGGTTGCGGCCCGCGTGGACGAGCGCCCAGCGCTGGGCGTCCTGGAAGTCCACGCCCGCCCCCGACCGCCGCCCGCACACCGCGCACTCCATCGCGTACGTGACGGGCTCGGCGTCGGGCTCGCGGTCGGGCTCCAGCGTCCAGCTGGCGAAACGGATCACACTGCGCGTGCTCACGGCAGCCTCCTCGTACGGTCGCGGTTGATCTCGGTGACCCGGGCGCGCAGCTCCTCGCACGTCCCGGCCGGCCGCAGCGCGTCGGCCGGGCAGTCCCACTCCAGCCCTCCGCCGGGCGGCCGCAGCTGCACCAGCCCGCCCACCGTCCCCATCACCTGCCCCACCCGGTCGCTGCGGCTGTCCACGACGTAAGAGCCGACGACGGGGTTCACCTCTTCTCACCCTCCGTGACCGACCGTGCGAGTGCTGCGGCCAGCCGCCGCGCCGTGGCGGGGGTGCAGCGGCCCAGTTCCACCAGCGGCGGATCGGCCGTCTCGCCCGCGTACGAGACGAGGTCCACGCGCAGCGAGGGAAGCGTGACGCCCGCGCCGAGCAGCGCCTTCCGCAGCTCGTCCACCGCCTCCTCCGCGACGCCGAGCCGTTCACGATCGGGCTGTCGTCCTGTCACGACCACGCCTGGCCTCCTGTGCATGCCGAGAGTTTCCGAATGGATACCCAGAGTGGCGGCCGAAAGCTACGCTCGCCAGAGTTAGACCGATGCGGTGAACCTTGTTGGGGGAGTGACGCCATGGCCAGCGGTGGCAGCGGACCGGGCCGTCCCGGGCGGCCGAAGATCGGCTGGGAGTTCTTCGGATCCGAGCTGAGACGCCGCCGTGAGGCGGCGGGCGTCACCCAACAGGAGCTGGGTGAGCGGGTGTTCTGCTCGGGCTCGTACATCGGGCAGTTCGAGTCGGCGGTCCGCAAACCGCAGTTGGAGCTTGCCCGCCGCTTCGACGAGGAGCTGGACACGGACGGCTACTTCTCGCGGATGTGCGAGGAGTTGATCAACAGTTCGCCGTTCGCCGACTACTTCGCGGAGGCGGCGGAGTTCCAGACCCTCGCCACCACGATCTGCACCTACTCGCCGACGCTGGTGCCCGGCCTTCTCCAGACGGAGGGGTACGCCCGCGCGGTCTTCCGGGCGGCTCAGCCGTTCCGCCCGGCCGAGTGGAACGAGGAGGGTGTCAGGAGCCGGATGGCGCGGGCACGGCTTCTGGAGGGTCCAACAGCACCCGAGTTGTGGGCGATCCTGGACGAGAGCATCCTGCGGCGCCCCATCGGCAGCGACGCCGACATGGCTGAGCAGTTGCGGCACGTCGGCGAACTCGCGAAGGGTGACCGGGTGCTCGTACAGGTGCTGCCGTTCAGCGCGCGGGCACACGCGCTGCTGGAGGGGAACCTGACCGTGATGACGTTCGTGGACGCGCCGCCCGTGGCGTACGTTGAAGGCCCTTTCAGCGGGGAGTTGTTGGACGATCCGGCGGTGGTGGGCAAGTGTGAGGCCGCCTTCGACCACGCGAGGGCGTCCGCGCTGTCGCCCGACGTCTCCCTGGCCATGATCGAGTCGGCGGCGAAGGAGTACGAGCGTGGGTGTGAAGCGTGATCTGACCGGCGCGCACTGGCGCAGGTCGAGCTACAGCGGAGGCAACAACGGCGACTGCATCGAGGTCGCCGACAACCTCCCCGGCCTGATACCCGTGCGCGACTCCAAGCGGCCGTCCGGCCCGGTGGTGCTGTTCTCCGCCGAGGGCTGGGGGCCGTTCGTGGCGGCCGTCAGGGGCGGCCGGCTCTGAGTCGGGTCCTCGCCGGTCCCGGGCCGGGACCGGCCCGGGACCAGCCCGGGACCGGGCCGGAAAAAAATTCCTGGGAAAAGTCCGGGGAGCTGTCGATCCGGTCGTCTCCCGATCGACGCATGGGTGAGAGGCGGGAAGAGAGCCCGCCCCCACCACCCGAACCGAGCAGAGGAGCCACCATGCCCCGCTTCATGTCGCTGATCCAGGTCGACGAGCAGAGCATCGCCACCCAGGCCCCCGACCCCGACTTCGAGAAGCGCATGGGCGCGCTGTTCGAGGAGATCACCAAGGCCGGGGTCATGCTGGACACGGCCGGGCTCACCCCGACCTCCCAGGCCACCCGGCTCCACTGGTCGGGCGGGAAGATCAGCCAGACCGACGGTCCCTTCACCGAGAGCAAGGAGGTCGTCGGCGGCTACGCGCTGCTCCAGGTCAAGGACAGGGCCGAGGCCCTGGAGTGGGCCAGGCGGTTCCTGGAGGCCCACCCGGAGCACTGGAACGTCACCGCCGAGGTCCGCGAGATCCAGGAGGGCCCGTCCGACCCGTCCGAACTTCCTTGCCCCTGAGGCCGCGCGGCTGCTCTGATGGGTGGCCGTGACGGGAACGGACGCGGTCGACACGACCGGTACGGGCAGTACGACGGCCGAGACGGTCGAGACGGTGTTCAGGATCGAGTCCGCGCGGATCATCGCCGCCGTGGCCCGCGTCGTGCGGGACGTCGGGCTGGCGGAGGAGATCGCGCAGGACGCCCTGGTGGCGGCGTTGGAGCAGTGGCCGGAGTCAGGCGTACCGGAGCGGCCGGGCGCCTGGCTCACGGCCATCGCCAAGCGGCGCGCGATCGACCTCGTGCGCCGCAGGGAGACGTACGCGCGCAAGCTGGCCGAGGTCGGGCGGACGCTGGAGGACGCCCCGCCGCCGCCCGAGCCCGCCGATCCGGACGACATCGACGACGACCTGCTGCGGCTGGTCTTCACCGCCTGCCACCCCGTCCTCTCCACGGAGGCCCGCACCGCCCTCACCCTGCGGCTGCTGGGTGGGCTGACGACGCAGGAGATCGCCCGCGCGTTCCTGACCTCGGAAGCCACCGTCGCCCAGCGGATCGTGCGGGCCAAGCGGAAGCTGGCGGCGGCCGGGGTGCCCTTCGAGGTGCCGTACGGCGAGGACCGGGCCGGGCGGTTGTCGTCCGTCCTGGAGGTCGTCTACCTGATCTTCAACGAGGGCTACTCGGCGACGGCCGGCGACGACCTGTGCCGCCCGACGCTGTGCGAGGACGCGCTGCGCCTGGCGCGTGTGCTGGAGGGGCTGATGCCGGGCGAGCCCGAGGTGCACGGGCTGGCGGCGCTGCTGGAGATCCAGGCGTCCCGCGTCCCGGCGCGCACCGGTCCCGGCGGCGAGCCGGTGCTGCTCGCCGACCAGAACCGCGCCAAGTGGAACCGCATGCTGATCCTGCGCGGCCTGGAGGCCCTGCGGCGCGCGGGGGAGGGCCCGTACGGCCCCTACTGCCTCCAGGCCGCGATCGCCGCCTGCCACGCGCGGGCGGTGAGGTACGAGGACACCGACTGGGCGGTGATCGCCGCGCTGTACGGGCGGCTGGCGGCGCTGGCGCCCTCGCCTGTGGTGGAGCTGAACCGGGCGGTGGCCGTCTCCATGGCCGAGGGGCCCGAGGCCGGGCTGAGGCTGGTGGACGCCCTCACCGGTGAGCCCGCACTGCGCGGCTACCACCTGCTGCCCAGCGTCCGGGGCGACCTGCTGGAGCGCCTGGGGCGCGGGGAGGAGGCGCGCGCGGAGTTCGAACGCGCCGCTTCCCTGACGCACAACGAGCGCGAGCGCCAACTGCTGCTGGGACGCGCCCGGCACTCGTGACCCGAGCCCCGTGACCCGAGCCCCGGGAACCGCCCGGTACGGGATGCCGTGCCCGATGGGATGCTCTTCGCGAATGCGCTCCGGACGGGGCGCTCGGGGAGGGAAACGGTGTCGGTGTTCTTCTGGGCGGCCACAGCGGTGATGGCCGTGGCACTGGGTGTGGCGGGCGTACTGGCCCTGGCCACGGGACGCCTTCTGTTCCCCTGGCTGCGCCGGAGCGTGAGGCGGCCGGGCACGTGGGGCGCCGGGGCTCTGCTGATGGCGTTGTCGCTCGCGGTGGGCCGGTGGGTGCCCTCCGGAATCCACCTTCCGCTGATGCTGGGCGGACTGGTGCTGGTCCTGCTGGCCCAGACGGGGAGAGCGCGCGGCGCGTCCCCGGAGTGAGGGCCGTTGCGGGGCCCGGGGCTCAAGCTCCGGGATTCGAGCGCTGCTTGTGAGGAATGGGCGGCTTGGTACAACCCGCCCACC
>NZ_JAKMAY010000209.1:0-10183 GCF_022015835.1 Streptomyces sp. ICN903
CCGACCTGTGGTGGTGGCGGCGCCACCCCCGCATCCTCACCAAAGACCTCGGGCGTTCGCTTCGCTCGGCCGGTGCCATCGGCGCCGACCCGGACACGGCATGACCCTCAGCCTCGTGGGATTACGGGACAGCGCTTACGAGCTCGTGCACGGTAGGCGGTGAGACGTTGAGCTGCTGATCGTCGATCATGGTCGTGTGGTGGGGAACGCGTCTCGTGCAGCGATCATCAGTGACCGGAGGATCACGGGCCTGTCGGCCGACGTGATCGCTGAACTCGTCACCGAGCTGGGTCCGCTGTGGCATGAACGGCACCGGGCCAGGCTCACCTCCCGGCCGCGGAAGCGGGCGGTGGGCGCCGGTGCGAAGCACCGGCTGGTCTTCGTCGACCGGCTCCTGGCCACGCTCGTCCACCTCCGTCACGCCACCACGCATGACGTGCTGGCCTGCTGGTTCGGCGTGGACCGCTCCACCATCACCCGAGCCGTCGGCGAGGTGCGGCCCCTGCTCGCCGAGCGCGGCTGCACCATCGCCCCCGGCGTGCGGCTGCGGACTCTCGCCGAGGTCATCGACCACCTCGGTGCCAGCGGCAGGACCGGGATCATCGATGGCACCGAGATCCGGGTCCGGCGCCCGGCCGCCGGACGCAGGGACCGGGAGGCGTTCATCTCCGGCAAGAGCAGGCAGAACGCCGTCAAGACCATGGTCGTCACCGATGCCGGCGGCCGGGTGCTGTTTGGCAGCCCGACCCGGCCGGGCAGCTGCGCGGACATCACCCACGCCCGCCAGCTGGGGCTGGCCAAGCTCCTGGCCGACGGGCCGGCCGTGGAGATCCTCGCCGATGCCGGCTACCAGGGCCTGGGCGCGCAGACCGGCGGACGGGTGGTGACACCACCGCACCGGAAGTTCAAGAAGAACGCTCCCGACTGGTACGAGGAGATGTATGAGCGGCAGCGCACGGCGCATTCCTCGCGGCGCATCCGGGTCGAGCACGGCATCGCCCATCTGAAGAACTGGCGTGCCCTGGCCCGCCACCTCGGCCGCCGCGAGCACATCAGCGACACGGTCCAGGCCGTCGCCGGACTGCTGTCCCACCAGCAGACCGCGGACCTGGCGTTGGCCCAGCAGAGGTGAACAGCGAGCCTCACCGAGGTCCTCGACGTCTCACCGCCTACCGTGCACGAGCTCGTTAGGGTCTTCCAATGACGGGAGATCGAGATGACGACCCGGGCAGGATCAGGATGTACTGCCCTTGCGTCGGCGTGAAGCCGGAGTCCGGGTCGGCACCGGTTCCCCATAGCCGGGGTGTGCTGAAGGGCAGCACGTCGTCGGCCGGTAGGAGTGTCGAGGTCCCTTGGCAGTGGGCTCCCGCGCGCCTCGTCCGAAGGTCTCGACGCGTCTGATGCTACTCCGGTGGCGGGCCTCGCCTGCTCCGATCTCGACCTCGGGGAACAATGACACAGCCGTTGACACCGAGAACGATCATGGTCAGCTATCGAGCTCGTGCACGGTTGGTAGTGAGGCGTCGAGGAACATCGGCGGGCTCGCCGGTGTAGCGGTGCCGACGGGCAACCCGGACGCTGGTGCCGTTCTCCCGGTGTGTGTCGGGGGTGTCGTCGGCTCGGAGGTCGAGCCAGGCCCAGGCGCGGAAAACCCCATGACCGGCCCGATGATCCCCCCTGCTCTGGACAAGGAGATCCACCACCTCACACGGCTGACCGCAGCTGCCTTTCTCTCCGGCTGTACGGAGGCCGAGTTCGGCGCCGTGCGGGACTACTGCGGCGTGCCGGACTCCGTGATGAGCAAGACGGTCACGGCTGCGGAGGACCTGAAGTCACGCTGAGCTACTTGTCACTTCGTCGTCACTTCGGGAGAACAGGGCCGAGTCCACTGCAACCAGTCGTACAGCTGGCTGGTCCTACCGGCCATGAGTCCTCGTCTGCCGCCTCGCCGCCGGGCTGAAAGGCGCGGTCTGCGCCTCTGGCCCGTTGGCCTTGTCCTGGCCCTGGCTTTCGCCGCCTCGCTCCTCGTTGCCGCCACGGTGTTCTACGCCGGATGGGACCTGCTGGGTGCCCGGGACTTGAAGCCTGAGCGCCGCATCGACTCCAAGACTCTGTTCGACCTGGTGAAGCTCTCCTTCGGGGTAGTCGCCGGGGCCGGCGCCCTGGTTGCCCTGGTCGTTGCCTACCGCCGCCAGCGGGTCGAGGAGGATGGCGCCCAGCGGGAGACCACCCGGCTGCACACCGAGCGGTTCACCACCGCCGTCTCCCAGCTTGGTGAGGAGTCCGCCGCGGTTCGCCTGGGTGGCGTCCACGCCCTGGCCGGCCTCGCCGACGACGCTCCCACCCGTGATCTGCGTCAGACCTGCATCGACGTGTTGTGCGCCTACCTCCGCCTGCCCTACACCGCTGAGACTGACTTGCCCGACAACGACGCGGAGGCTCGGCATACCTATCTGGCCCTGCGGGAGGTTCGGCACACCATCATCCGCCTCATCCGTGATCACCTCCGCCTTCCCGTGGACCATGTCCACTCGTGGCAGGGCCACGATTTCGACTTCACTGGTGTCGTCTTCGACGGCGGGGACTTCTCCAAGGCGGTGTTCTCCGGCGGCACCGTCGACTTCAACGCAGCGGTGTTCTCCGGCGGCACCGTCAACCTCGGCGCAGCGGTGTTCTCCGGCGGCACCGTCGGCTTCAACGCAGCGTTCTCAGGCAGCTTGGTCTACTTCAGCGTGGCAGATTTCTCCGGCGGCACGGTCAACTTCGCTGGCGCCTTAGGTCCAGCACCGTCTGGCCTGGTTCCGGCAGAGGGGTCTTCCCTGCCGGACGGGCTCATCCTGCCCGCAGCGTGGCATCAGGCATCTCCCTGAGCTTCGTCTGTGCGCCCTCCCGGTGGCCCTGGACGTCCCGGTCGGCCACACCGCTTCGTTCCGTGGGCAGGGTGGTCAGTCCCCGGTGCGGGTCCAGGCGCTGGGAACGGTGCCGGGCATACGGTGGTCGATCTGGTGCTCGCCCTTGGTGCACCCGGCGAAGGGGCCGCTGGAGGCGCGTAGCTCGCGTATGCAGGGGTCGAGGTGGTCGCGGTGCCACACCGAGGGGCCGGTGTAGCCGCAGGTGGCGGGGTCGGTCAGTTCCTGCCACGCGAGCCAGCACGCGTGGAGCCGGGCGACGGCCGGCGGGTGCTCGAACCACAGGTGGCACCAGCGGGCGTCGGCGCTCGGCTCGGCGAGGTAGCCGGGTACGAGGACGCCTTCCACCCACTCGATCAGGGCGCGCATCGGCTCGGGCAGGCGGCCGCCGTGGCGCTCCCCCGCCTCGGCGCCGCCGGTGAAGACCGCGTCGGCCAGGGCGGCGACGACGGCGCTGGCGGGCCCGCCCTTCTTGCTCAGCAGGTACAGGGTGTCGCGGGAGGTGGCGAAGTTCTCGGTGTCGAAGCGGGGCCGGTGTTCGTCCAGTGTCACCCAGGCGAGGACCTTCTCGTCACGCAGCGCGGACACGACGGTGCGGGCGTTCTGGCACAGGCCAGGAAGCTTGACTCCCACCCAAGTGGGTTGCCGTGTAAGCATTTCACAGGGAGTAAAATACTTGATTGTCTATACGGTTGAAATTTACTTCTCGGGTCCTGCCAGCACGAAGTCGTTCTTCGTCAGCTCCTTACGCAGTCGCTCCTCGGCGAGGTCGGCGTAGTGCCTGGAGAGTTCGATGCCGATGAAGTGGCGGCCCTCGCGGAGGGCGGCGATGCCGGTTGAGCCGCTGCCGGTGAAGGGGTCGAGGACGGTTCCGCCCTCGGGGCAGATCTGGACGAGCTGGCGCATGACCTCGACGGGCTTCTGGGTGATGTGGACGCGGTCCTTGCGGGGTTGGGAGGCGGTGAAGAAGCCTGGCAGGTACAGGTCGCGGCTGCGGTCGACGGTGCCCTTGACGCCCCAGTAGACGTACTCGCAGTCCTGTTTGAAGCCGCCCTTGCGGGGGCGGGCGGTGGGCTTGCGCCAGGGCATCACGCCGGTCCAGGTCCAGCCGGCCATCTGCAGGGCGTCGGAGGTGGCCGGTCCTTGGCGCCAGTCGGAGAAGACCAGGGCGCTGCCGTGTTCGCGGGTGAGGCGGTAGGCCTCGGTGAGGAGTTCGGCGAGCCAGCGGATGTAGGAGCGCTGGTCGCGGTTGTCGCCGGGGAAGTCGGCCAGGTCGTGGGCGGCGTCGCTGGAGGTGTACTTGGCGCGGGGTGTGCGGCCGGTGCGTTCGGAGCTGGTGCGGCCGCCGGAGTTGTAGGGCGGATCGGTGATGACGGCGTCGATGCTGTGGTCGGCGAGGCGGGTGAGCACGGTGAGCGCGTCGCCCCGGTGCAGCGTGTAGGCCATGCGGCAGGGCTCCGTGTGGGGGTCGGGGTTGCGGGTTCCGCTTCGGATGGCGCTTTGCATCGTTGCTGACGGTGATCAGTCCGCCGGAGGGTAACCGGGGTTGTCCGGCCGTGCCCAACGAGACGGTGCCCGACGCCTTCGCCGCTGTGGCAGCTACCGCAGGGATCGTTTGGTGCGGCCGTCCTCCGTGCCTACCGTCTCGCCTTGCCGGCGGGGCGGGTGCTCCCCTCGCCCATGCCGCACCTGCCCTGCCGGGCGCCGCCCTCTCGTGTGCCCGGAGTGTGTCCGGCTTCGGGCCAGGGGCCTTCGGCGTGCTGTGGAAGGAGGTGATCCGTCATGCGCGTCGAGAGATTACGAGCGCGGCTGGCTGCCGCTCCTCGGTGATCGCCTCCTGTGCCCAGGGGGCGCCGTCTTCCGATTCCGGGTGTCTTCACCCGCGGGCTCATGGATTCACCGGCGCGGTGCCGGCGGACCTCTCACGAGACACCGGCACCGCGCCTTCTGTGTGCGCTAAGGAGTCGTCCATGCGACGTGCCCGGACACGTCTTCCTCACCGTGCGGCGAACACGGTTCAGGCCGACGTCCCCCGTGAGGCCACCACCGGGTGGTGGCGGTGAAGAAGACCGCTGCCGTGGTCGGCGCGGTGGCGGTCGGCCCCATGTTCCTGCTCGCTCCTGCGGTCGTGGCCGGCGCGCACGACGCCAGGGCCGTCTGCGCCGATGGGGCGCAGGCGGTGGACGCCGCCGCGGTCGCCCGCCAGGTGGAGGAGATCCTGAACGGCGGCGACGGCGGCTCGGTGTCGGTCCCGGGGCTGGAAGCCCCGGAGGAGCAGGTCCGCAACGCTCGCATCATCCAGGCGACCGGCGTGGCGATGGGGGTCCCGCCTCGCGGGCAGGTCGTCGCCCTGGCGACGGCGCTGCAGGAGTCGGGCCTGCGGAACCTCGCCTACGGCGACCGCGACTCCCTCGGCTTGTTCCAGCAGCGCCCCAGTCAGGGCTGGGGTACGGCGGAGCAGGTACGGGACCCGGTCCACGCCTCCAGGCGCTTCTACCAGGTCCTGCTGGAGGTGGACGGGTGGGAGTCGATGACCGTCACACAGGCCGCCCAGGCGGTCCAGCGTTCGGCGTACCCGGACGCGTACGCGAAGTGGGAGCCGCTGGCCACCGCGCTGCAGAGGGCCATCGCCCGGACGCTGCCCCAGGACGGTGCCGGCGGCAGCGGTGCGGGCAGGTCCGTCGCGGCCAGCGGATGCTCCGATGAGGAGATCGCCGGAGCCGGGCCGATCCCGGAGGGGAAGACGCCTGCGGGCTACGAGATCCCCCGGGACGCTCCGCGGCCGGTGCGGACGGCGATCCGCTGGGCGCTGGGCCAGCTCGGCACCCCGTACCAGTGGGGCGGTACGTGCACGGACCCGCGCGGCCCCGACCCGATGGGGCGCTGCGACTGCTCCTCGCTGATGCAGATGGCCTACAAGGCGGGCGGCGTCACGCTCTCCCGGACGACCTACACCCAGGTCAAGGAGGGCCGGGCGGTCGGTGTCGGGGGCATCAGGCCCGGCGACCTGGTCTTCACCCGGGGCACGCCCGCGCGGCCGGAGCACGTGGGGATGTACATCGGCTCCGGCTACATCGTCAACGCGCCCAGGACCGGCGAGGTGGTGCGCGTCGAGCCCCTCGCCGACTGGAAGCCGCAGATCCTCGCCGTCCGCCGCGTCGTCTGACCGGCGCCCCTACCTGTCCCTCCCCGGTTTTCCGTATGTCCTCGAGAACGATCTGGAGTTCGTCTTGCAGCTCGTCGAACACCTCCGGCACCTCGCCTACGACCCCGGTGTCAGCCCGAAGAGCGGTGGTCTTCCGGGGCTGAGCGTGCTCCGCGACGTCATCAGCAGCATCAACCTCTTCGGGATCGTCGCCGTCGTCGGCGCCTTGGCCGTCTCTCTGCTGGTGTGGGCCTGGGGCCACCACTCCGGAGGCCACCAGGCCGAGGCCAACGGCAAGAAGGGCACCGTGGTGGCCGCCTGCTGCGCGCTCGGGCTCGGCGCGGCCAACGGCATCGTGGCGTTCTTCAGCGCCCTGGGATCGAAGGTGCAGTGATGCCCGAGCCCAACACCCGTACCGCCTCGGGCGGCGCCTTCTCCACCGTGCGCCGCCGGGTCCTGCTCGGTGTCGCCGGCCTGGTGGCGCTCACCGCGCTGGCCGGCCTGTTGCTCTTCCTCGCACGCCCCGGGGACTCGTCCGCGCCGCCGGAGGCTGCCCGCCCCCGCACCACCGCCCGCCCGTCCGAAGGACCGGCCACCGGGCAGCCGCACACCCAGCACCGGGCGCCGTTCCCGGCTCCGCCCCGGACGGACGATCCGGTGGTCTTCGCCGAGGCGGCCGCGGAGGTGCTGTGGTCCTACGACACCCGCGCCCGCACCCATCGCGAACACCTCGCGGGGCTGCGGGAGTGGATGACGGACGAGAAGGAGTACGCCGACTGGGAGTCGGTCTCCGCCCAGGTGCCCGACCCGGCGCTGTGGTCCCGGATGCGGGCCAACCACCAGCGGGCGACCGCCGAGGTCCTCGAGGCCCACTTCCCGCAGGCCTTCGAGGAGGCCCTGGCCGACGACCCCGGCGCGATCACCAGCGCGTACGTCTACGCGGTCACCGTCACCGGCAGGCAGGCCATCACCTGGGCCGACTCCGGCGCGGGCGCCGAACCGCGGGCCGTAACACTCGCCGTCCAGTGCCGCCCGGAACGGCAGTGCGCGCTGGCCGGGGTCGTCCCCCGCGTCAGCCCCTGATCTCACGCACCGCAGCACGGACGCAGAAGGGAGGTGCTCCGAGTGGACATCTGCGACGTCCCGCTGATGGACAAGGTCTGCGGCGCGGTCGACTTCGTCTCGGACCCCGGCGGCAGCATCACCGACGGCATCGGCGCCTGGATGGCCAAGTCCATGGGCGAGTTGGCCGCCTCCGCGGCCGACCTGGCGGTCAAGGCGGTGGACTCCACGACCCGCGTCGACCTGAACGCTGCCTGGTTCCGCGACAACTACGAGCTGCTGCTGCCGATCGGGCTGGTGCTGACCGTGGGCACGTTCGTACTGCAGCTGACCCGCGCCGCCTGGCGGCGGGACGAACGGGCTCTGGCGCAGGCGGCGATCGGCACCATGACCGGCGTCTTCTTCGCCTTCAGCGCCATCGCGCTGACCACCGTGGCCCTGACCGTGGTCGATGCGCTGTCCGCCGGGCTGTTCAAGGCGGCGAACAGCTCGGTGGACGACGCGATCCGCCGGGTGGTCAAGGTCAGCCACTACGGCGCCATGTACCCGATGGGCTGGATGGTGCCCACCCTGGTGGCCCTGGGCGCCGCCGTGGGCACGTTCATGTACTGGGCGGTGATGGTCGCCCGCAAGGTCGGCATCCTCATCCTGGTCACCCTGGCGGTGTTCGCGGGAGCCGGTGGCGGCTGGGAGGTCGCCAAGCGGTGGCGGCGCGGCTGGATCGAGGCCACCGCCACCCTGGTGGTGAGCAAGCTGCTGATGACGATCGTGTTCCTCACCGGCGTCTCGGCCATGGGCAAGGCCCCCGCCGGCGGCGGGGTCGCCGCGCTGTCGGACGCGATGGCCGGCATCGTCGTCCTCGCACTGGTGCTGCTGTGCCCGTACGCGACGTACAAGTTCGTGCACTGGGCCGCCGACGGGAGCGGCAACGACGAGCTGCACCGCGCCGGTGCGGCCGGGATGTCGGTCGCGGCCGGCGCCGCCAGGACCGCGGGGTCGCTGGCGGTGCAGGCGAGCACCGGCGTCCCGGCGCCGCAGGGCCCGTCCTCTGTGCCCGGGATGGGCAAGGGCGGTGTCGCCTCCGGCATCGACCCCGCGGGCAGCACTCCCGACCCGCTCGACTCCCTCCCGTCGGGGAAGCGGACCACCTTCCGCTACGGCGAGGACCCCGGTGCCGCGGGCGACAAGGGCAGGGCCCTGATCCGGCGGCCCCGTACCGACGGCGACCGCGACCAGCCCCTCATCCGCCGCCCCGGACAGGGCGACCAGGCCACAGGGACGTCCTCGGCGGCGGGCCCGGCCGGACCGGCTTCTCAGGGGGCGCCGTCCGTGCCTTCCGTCCCGGGGACGCTGTACGGCCCTGCGGCACCGTCCGAGTCGGGCCCGGCGTCATCACCGCCTTCGCCGGGCGCTCCCGCTCCGGAGGGTTCGGCCACGCCGCGGCGCTGGGTCTATCCCCAGGACCGGCCTTCGGACACGGGCTCCGGTTCCTGAACGCTCCCGAAAGGGGCGGGCCGCGGTCTTCCGCGCCGCAGTCCGCGGCCCGCTCCTCCCGCTCTTCATACATCGTGAGGACGGCTTCCCATGCACACCGACGCACCAGCCACGATCAGGTTCCCCCACCGCTCCCACCGCGGAGTCCTGCTCGGCCTGACAGCTCCGCAACTCCTCGTCACCGCCCTCGCCGGTCTCCTCCTACTCGCCGCGGTCCTCGTCTCGGGCATCGTCGGCGCGCTGAAACTCCTGCCGCTGTGGGCCGCTTTCCTGGCGGTGATCTTCGTCCGCCACCAGGGCCGCTCCCTCGCCGACTGGGCGCCCGTCGCGATCCGCTACGCCCTGCGCCGCATGCGCGGCCAGCTGCTCTGGCTCACTCGGCCCTCCACCAGGCCGCGCCGCGAGGGACTGCTCCACCTGCCGGGCACCGCCGCCTCGCTGCGGGTGGCGACCTCCCCCGACGGGCGGCTGAGCGCGGTGCACGACCCGCACCACGGCACCCTGACCGCCGTGGCCAGGGTCTCCTCCCGCGCCTTCGCCCTGCTGGATGCGGGGACGCAGAACGCCAACGTCGCAGGCTGGGGCCGGGTGCTGGCGGCACTGGCTCGCACCGGCCAGGTCGCCCGGGTGCAGGTGCTGGAGCGCACCGTCCCCGATTCCGGCGACGCCCTCAACCGCTACTGGAGCCGGTACGGACAGCCCGGGACGCCGGTGGCGGGGCAGGTCTACGGCGAGCTGATCGCCGCCGCCGGACCGGCCGCCGCACCGCACGAGGCGTACGTGGCCGTCGCCCTGGACACCCGGGCAGCCCGGCGGACGATCAACCAGGCCGGCGGCGGGCTGGCCGGGGCCTTCACCGTCCTGGCCCAGCTCACCGCCGTCTTCGACCAGGCCGCCCACACCGCCGGGCTCGCCCCGTCCGGCTGGCTGACCGCGCGCGAGATCGCCGCCGTGGTCCGCACCGCCTACGACCCTGCGGCGCTGTCCGCCCTGGACCGCTGGTCACCGGGCATCCGGCCGCAGGCGGATCCCGCCGCCGCGGGCCCGGTGGTGCTGGTGGAGAACGCCGACCGGATCGAGACCGACTCCGCGCACCACACCACGTACTGGATCGAGAACTGGCCCCGCACCGAGACCTCCCCCGGCTTCCTGCACCAGGTGCTGTTCACCTCCGGGGTACGCCGCTCACTGTCCCTGACCTACGAGCCCAAGGACCTGCACGCGGCACTGCGGGACGTGCGGCGCCGCAAGGCCACGGTGATCGCGGACGCGGCCGAGCGGCAGCGCCGGGGACAGGTCGACTCCGAGGAGGACTCGGTGGAGTACGCCGACATCAAGGACCGCGAGCGCCAGCTCATCGCCGGTCACGCCGACGTCGCCCTGACCGGGCTGCTGACGGTCTCCGCCGACTCCGAGGAGGAGCTGCGCACCGCGTGCGCCGCCGTCGAGACCGCGGCCGTCTCCGCCCTGATCGACCTGCGGCAGCTCACCTGGCAGCAGGCCGAGGCGTTCACCAGCGCCGCCCTCCCCCTCGCCCGCCCGTGACGCACCGCCCTCCGGCACTCCCATGAAG
>NZ_JAKMAY010000021.1:0-35957 GCF_022015835.1 Streptomyces sp. ICN903
GTGGAACCCGGCGCCCACCCGACGCGACGGCCGGGCCGCCGGCCTGCCCGGGCTCAGGAGCAGAACGCGTGAGGGTCCGCCGACTCCGTCGGCGGACCCTCACGAAAGATCGAGGCTAACGAGCTCGTGCATGGTAGGCGGTGAGGCGTTGAGCTGCTGATCGCCGATCATGGTCGGGTGGTGGGGAACGTGCCTCGTGCAGCGATCATCAGCGACCGGAGGATCACGGGCCTGTCGGCCGACGTGATCGCTGAATTGGTCGCCGAGCTGGGCCCGTTGTGGCATGAGCGGCACCAGGCCAGGCTCACCTCCCGGCCGCGGAAGCGGGCGGTGGGCGCCGGCGCGAAGCACCGGCTGGTCTTCGTCGACCGGCTCCTGGCCACGCTCGTCCACCTCCGTCACGCCACCACGCATGACGTGCTGGCCTGCTGGTTCGGCGTGGACCGCTCCACCATCACCCGAGCCGTCGGCGAGGTGCGGCCCCTGCTCGCCGAGCGAGGCTGCACCATCGCCCCCGGCGTGCGGCTGCGGACTCTCGCCGAGGTCATCGACCACCTCGGTGCCAGCGGCAGGACCGGGATCATCGATGGCACCGAGATCCGGGTCCGGCGCCCGGCCGCCGGACGCCGGGACCGGGACAAGTTCATCTCCGGCAAGAGCAGGCAGAACGCCGTCAAGACCATGGTCGTCACCGACGCCGGCGGCCGGATACTGTTTGGCAGCCCGACCCGGCCGGGAAGCTGCGCGGACATCACCCATGCCCGCCAGCTGGGGCTGGCCAAGCTCCTGGCCGACGGGCCGGCCGTGGAGATCCTCGCCGACGCCGGCTACCAGGGCCTGGGCGCGCAGACCGGCGGACGGGTGGTGACACCACCGCACCGGAAGTTCACAAAGAACGCTCCCGACTGGTACGAGGAGATGTATGAGCGGCAGCGCACGGCGCACTCCTCTCGGCGCATCCGGGTCGAGCACGGCATCGCCCATCTGAAGAACTGGCGCGCCCTGGCCCGCCACCTCGGCCGCCGCGAGCACATCAGCGACACCGTCCAAGCCGTCGCCGGCCTGCTGTCCCACCAGCAGACCGCGGACCTGACGCCGACACGACAGAGGTGAACACCGAGTCTCACCAAGGTCCTCGACGCCTCACCGCCTACCGTGCACGAGCTCGTTAGGAACCCGCCGCTTCCGCCACTGCCTCGCTCTCGCTCTGGTTGCGAGCGTCCTGCCTCGCGCGGCGCTTTGCTCTGGTTCCAGGTTGCTGGGCCGCAGCCCAGTCGGGTTCCGGCCCCGGGTCCTTCGTTGGAATCTTCGTCACGGTCAGCCCGGCCGCATGGCCGCGGGTGTGCTGGCCAGTGTCGCAGGTCAAGAAACGCACGTCGTCACGGGCGAGTGACTGGATGGCGACGGCCCGGTCAATGATCTCGTCATCGGTGATGGGCAGCCGCGTGTGGCCGGTGGGGTCCAGCACGATCTCGAAGGTGATGGCGCCCCGCGCCTTCTCGGACGTGTACCGGGCCTGGCGCCAGCAGACCGCGGAGGTCCCTCCTTGCAGCGTCTTGTCCAGGAGCCCGAGGGTGTAGGAGGCGCGCCACCGCGCCTGCTGCTTGCTCGACTCCTTGAGGGCGTCCAGCTCGTCGACAACCGCCATGGGGAATAGGAGACGGATGCTGTCGGACGGGAAGATGCCGAGGACTGCAACGAGATCGAGTGTGTCGAGCCTGCTGGGCGCGTGAATGTAGAAGCTGGTGTCGGCGATGACGAACACCTCGCGCTTATCCCAGCGGGAGATGACCCTCTCGAGGTCGGTGACGGCCTCCTCCAAGGCCCGATCGCGCTCGGAAAGTTCTAGGTCGACGAGGCCGTTCACAAGACGCTGCTGCGCGGAGCCCGCGAGGGTGCCGCAGCTGGACAAGAGTGCCTGATAGCGGCGGGTGAGGACGAGGTGCTCAATGTCCCTGTTGCTGATCTGGTGGCGCAGACGGTCGGCCGAGTCCGTCGCCCACTCCAGGTATCGCAGGAGCCGGTCGTAGGCGCTGTTGTAGCCAGAGCCGCGGAGGTTCTGAGCGTTGAGCTGGACGCCCCTGAGGTGCTGTCGGATGGTGTCCCGGTCGGCTCCGGGGCGAGGTGTTATCAGCATCCTCCGATCATGCAGTGCGGGTCTGACAACGGTGCTTCACGGAATCGGCGAGGTCACCGAGTCGCTCGATAGGTGACGGACCGAGCTGCGCCCCGTGGCCTCTTGGCTGCGCAAGTCATCGATTGCCCGACCAGTCTCGAGCCCTCGACTCGGAAGGTGACAAGGCGCTCGTGACCGACGGTGATGGTGACCTCGGACGCGCTGGTGAAGGGCTCTGCGTCGGCAGTGTCAGGGAGGCGAAATGAGAGTGAGTCATGACGCTCGTTTGCCTTCGAGACCAAGGTCGCCAGGCGGGACACGGCACATTCTGCGAGGGCGGCCTCTCGACGTCGCTCGGGTGAAGCGGCCTGAGCCGTGGGGTCCTCGGCGGGCGTCACGCACCGTTGGCTGATTTCTGTATGACAGCACGCCCCGCTCGAGAGGCATCCGGGCGGGGCGTGCGATCATCGGGCTGGTCAGCGATCCGCAGCGCTGCCGCGGACGACGCAGGAACGGTTGTTCTCCCAGCCCCAGCCGTCACCGTCAGGGTCGGAGGCACTGCCGTGCACGCAGTACAGGTACCCGTTGGGAGCGAGGGCGCCGCGGACGACGCAGGAACGGTTGTTCTCCCAGCCCCAGCCGTCACCGTCAGGGTCGGAGGCACTGCCGTGCACGCAGTACGGGTAACCGTTGGGCGCGGTGTCGCCCGTGCCGCCGTCCTCACCGCCGTTGTCGCCGCCGCCGTAGACGGTGGCGCGCTCCGACGTGGCGACGATGCCGTTGCTGCCGTTGAAGAAACGGTCGCCCCAGCTGGTCAGCGAGTTCGGGTCGAAGCCGTTCACCATGTCGAGGTACTCGACGCCGCTTCCGTTGCCGCTCCACGACCAGCCGATGTAACCCACTCCGAGGGACTGGGCCGTGGCCATAATGGCGCCCTCGTCGGGGTTGCCGTCGCTGTGCTGGTCACCGAACTCGCCGACAACGATCGGGAGGCGGTTGCTCACGAAGGCATTGAGGTAGTCCTGCACCTCGGTCGCGGTGTCGTACACGCCGTACATGTGGATGGAGAAGATGGTGTTGCGGTCGGGGTCGGAGGCGAAGACCGACGCCGCGTTGTCCCGCATGGTGCCGGACCAGTCCTGCCCCCAGTTGGGAGCGTCAACCATCAGCGCGTGGTCGATGCCGGCGCCACGGAGCTTGGCGATGGCCGCCTTCGTCGCGTCGGTCCACGCGGTGTAGTTGGTGTTGCCGAAGGGCTCGTTGCCGATGTTGACGACGACGTAGTCCTCCTGGCCCTCCAGCGCGCTCTTCACGCTGACCCAGTAGTCGGCGGCCTGGTCCAGGCTGGTCGCCGCACTGTCCTCGCCGTAGCCGGTGGTGTCGTGCACCTCGAGGACGCAGATGACCCTGGCCTCCTTGCACTGGGAGATGAGTGTGGAGACCTGGGAGGCGCTCGTCTTCGTCCAGCGGCCGCCGCTGCTCAGAACGACCCGCACGGTGTTGGCGCCCTTGGCCGCGATGTCGGCGATGGAGCTGGTGCGCTCGGGGTACCAGGTGTAGGCGTGGTTGACCCCGCGCATGACGAATGCGTTGCCGTTGCCCTCGACGACGCGCCCGTTGCTGACGTGGATGCCGCCTTCAGCCGCCTCCGCCGTACCTGCAGAAGGCCCTGCGAGTGAGAGCAAGAGCCCGAGAAGGGCAGCGAACGCGGCCCAGGCCCTGGTGATCGGCGCGCTTCGTGACTTTTGCATGTGTCTCCTCGGAAGGTTGATGGGGGGAGTCGCTGCCTGGCCGCCGCACGCAGACGTCGGAACAGGTGGATGACAACGATGTCCGACAGCGGGAAGGCGTCGCCCGCCAGTAACTGAGCGAGCGTCAGGCGCCGTACGGCAGGCGCTGGGTGAGCGGTGCGAAGAGCCGCCGAGCGGCCGAACCCGGCTGCGGGCCGCTCAACGCCACACCATGAGGCACTGGATGTTCCACACATGTCAATAGACGGTTCGAGATTTGTTGCCAGGGGTGGATGGCGTCCTGCCGGCTAAACCGCTAAACCTGCTGCACAGGCAGCGGAATCCCCTCTGCCGCACCTTTGACCAAGGGAAACATGTCTTGCGAGATTGATTGACAGTCAAAGCGGCCCCCTCTACGTTCCCCGCAGGTTAACCGGTACATGTCAGTCGTCAGTCGAACGAGAGAGCCGCGATGCATGGTCACCTCCTCCCACCGGTCCGACGCCATTCGACACTCCTCGTCTTCCTGATCGTGGCCGCCCTGGCCGCTGCGTGTCTGTCGGTCATGCGGCCGCCTCCGGCCTCGGCCGCCTCCCAGGACTCCTTCGTGACACGCTGCGGGATCCGTTTCTGCCTGGACGGCGAGGAGTACTACTTCGCCGGCGCCAACGCCTACGACCTCTTCACCTTCGGGTCGGGCTCCGGTGACACGGAAACGCAGTTCATGGACAAGCAGCGCATCGACGCCCACATGGCCCGCATGCGCGACGACGGAGTCGACGTCGTCAGGCTGTGGATGTTCAGCCACGAGAGCTGGCACGGCTTCGAGAAGTCCGAAGGGGTTTACGACGAGCAGCAGTTCGCACTGTTCGACTACGTGATCGAGTCGGCTCGGGCCCATGGCCTGCGGCTGATGCCGGTCCTGGAGAACTACTGGGAGGCGTACGGCGGCATCGACACACGCCTGCGCTGGGAAGGACTGTCGGGCGGGCAGCCGGCCCGGGCAGCGTTCTTCGACAAGAACCGCTGCCCCGGGTGCTTCACCTCGTACAAGAACTACGTGAGTCACGCGCTGAACCGGACCAACCACTACAGCGGCGTCAAGTACAAGGACGATCCGACCATCTTCGCCTGGGACCTGATGAACGAGCCCCGTTACGAGGGGCAGAGCCAGGAGGAGAACGTCGAAGGGACCACCCTGCGCGCCTGGGTCGACGAGATGGGGGCGTTCGTCAAGGGGATCGACCCCCACCATCTGCTGGGTGCCGGCATCGAGGGACACGGCACGGAGTACGGCTTCGGCGGCGACGAAGGCAATCCCTTCGTCCATTTGCAGCAGTCCCCGTACCTGGACTTCACCTCGGCCCACCCCTACCCCACGGAGCACTGGGCAGACCTGACCCTCGAGGAGACGAAGTCCCTGGTCAGGGCCTGGATCAGGGACTCGCACGAGAAGGTCGGAAAGCCCTTCTTCATGGGGGAGTTCAACGTCCACAACGTCGACCGCGCAGCCTGGTGGCGCGAGATCTACGCCGACTTCGAAGCGGCCGGTGGCGACGGCAGCGCCTTCTGGTGGTACCAGGACCGGGAGATCGACGGCAAGTTCGGTGTCTCGCAGGGGGACCCGGAACTCGAGGTCTTCCGTGCCCACTCGGCCCGCATGGCCGCCAAGAGCGGCAGCTCCCCGACCGCCACCCCGACGCCGCCTCCTTCCACCGGCACGCCGACCGGGAGTCCGGAGCCGACGCCGAGCCCGGACCCGACCGGCACGCCCACGGCATCGCCCACCCCGGCCCAACGGTGCAAGGTCGGTTACCGGCTGTCCGACTGGGGGGCCACCTTCAACGCGGACGTCACGATCCACAACACCGGAACCGCTCCGGTGAACAACTGGGAGCTGTCCTTCTCGTTCTCCGGCAACCAGACCATCACCCAGATCTGGAACGGCACGCGGGTCCAGGACGGGCGCAGCGTGACCGTGACGCACCCTGCCGGCTACAACACGACCATCGCGCCGGGAGGGAGCGTGAACTTCGGCTTCAGCGGCACCTCCGAGGGCGGGACGAATCAGGTGCCCGCGTCCTTCACCCTGAACGGAACGGCATGCTCTTCAGCGTGACCACGGAACCGGGATTCACTATACCGGTTTAATAACAGGGCTCCACGGTCTCGTGGAAAACTTCTGTCCGCGGTTAACGTACGGAACGTGGACCTACTTCTTCCGATCATCAAGCCGTATGCGTGGGGCTCCCGCGAAGCTCTGGCCCGGCTGCAGGGGCGGACGACCCCTGCGGCCGGGCCGGAGGCGGAGCTGTGGATGGGTGCGCATCCGTCCGGCCCGGCGGGCCTGACCCGCGACGGACGGGCAACGACGCTCCTCGACGTCGTCACCGACGATCCCCACGCGGAACTGGGCACCGAGTGCGCCGAGCGGTTCGGGGGCAGACTGCCCTTTCTGCTCAAGGTGCTGGCCGCAGAGCAGCCGCTCTCCATACAGGTGCACCCCGACCAGGAGCAGGCGCGCGCCGGGTTCGCCGCTCAGGCGTCCGATGGCGGGCGCGGTCCCTACGTCGACGACTGGCCGAAACCCGAACTGCTCTACGCCCTGACCCGTTTCGAGGTGCTGGCCGGATTCCGTGACCGGGAGGAGGCCGCACGTCTCCTGCGGGGCCTCGAAGTGGAAGCACTGCGCCCCGTGATCGGCCTGCTGCACGCCGGGACCGACGAGCGGGCCCTGTCCGCGGCACTGCGTGCCCTACTGGAATGGCCGCCGGAGGCCCGCGCGGACCTCGTCCACTCCGTCGTGTCCTCGTGCCGGCGTGCTGCCGGGTCGACCGGCCCTGCCGCAGCCGCCTACGGGGCAGTGGTCCGCATGTCCCGGCATCACCCCGGGGACCTCGGCCTCGTGGCCTCGCTGCTGCTCGACCACCGGGTCCTGGAGCCCGGTGAGGCTCTGTTCATGCCGGCGGGCGGACTGCACGCCTACGTCCACGGTGTGGGCCTGGAACTGCTCGCCAATTCGGACAACGTGCTGCGCGCAGGGCTGACGACCAAGGAGGTGAACGTCCCGGAGCTGCTACGCATCACCAACCCGGCGGTGCGGGTTCCTGCCGTCATGCCGACCAGGGTCCAGGGACCGGGATCCACCTGGCTCTACGACTGCCCGGCTGCCGAGTTCGCCCTCTACCGCACGGATCTCGACGGCTCGCGCATCCCCCTCGTACCTGCGGCCGGCCCTCGTATCGCCTTCTGCCTGGACGGGTCGGCGAGCCTTCGCGCCACGGCGGCCGGGAGTACGCCGGTGCGGCTTGGCCCTGGCACCTCCTGCTTCCTCCCCGACTCGGACGGAGAAGCCCTCGTCGAAGGCAACGGCACCCTGTTCGTCGCCACCGTCGGCCGCCGCCCGGACCGGCGCGACACTCCCGCCCAACCTTCCGTCCCCCTTATTTGACAACGTTGTCGCCCTTCACAGCCTCCGTGGTCCGCCACCGCGGCACCCAAGGCTGTGCCGGGCGACCGGAGAAAGGACCGTATCGGTGTACGCCGCCCTGGACATCGGAGGGACCAAGATCGCGGGAGCGCTGGTGGACGAACGCGGCGCCGTCGTCCACCGTGCCGAGCTCCCCACGCCGGCCCGGGAATCCGCCCGACGTATGGCACGGACCGTCGACGCCGTGATCGACGCCCTGTCCGCCACTGCGGCCTGGAGCGCGGCGCGCGCCGTGGGTATCGCCAGCGCCGGACCGGTCGACACCGTGAGCGGCACGGTGAGCCCGGTGAACATTCCCGCCTGGCGCGACTTCCCCCTCGTCGACAGCGTGAGCGCCCATCCGGAGCTCTCCTTCGGCCCCGAGCCGATCCTGCTCGGGGACGCAGTGGCCATGGCCGCCGCCGAGCACTGGATCGGTGCCGCACGGGGAGCGGACAACGCTCTGTGCATGGTTGTCTCGACCGGTGTCGGCGGTGGATTCGTCCTGGGCGGGAGGCTGCATCCGGGAACCTCGGGGAACGCCGGCCACATAGGCCACATCTCCGTCGGCATCGACGGACCGCCCTGCCCCTGCGGGGCACGGGGATGCGTCGAGGGGTACGCCAGCGGGACAGCCATCGCCCGGTACGCCGTCGAGACGGGCTGGTCCCCAATGCCTGGCATGCAACCCTCCGCCGCGGCCGTCGCCGCGTCCGCGCGTCAGGGTGACGAACGGGCCCTGGCCGCCTACGACCGCTCGGCACGGGCCTTGGCCGCCGCGATCGCCGGTTGCGCGACGCTGCTGGAGATCGAGGTCGCGGTCATCGGCGGGGGCGTGGCGCAGGCGGGCGACACACTCTTCGGACCGCTGCGCCGTCACCTGCGGTCGTTCGCGGCACTCGGCTTCACGCGCGGCCTGGAGGTGCGGCCCGCCGCTCTGGGCGGGGACGCCGGTCTCATCGGCGCGGCGGCGGCGGCCCGCAGGCACCACGAGGAAATAGGGGCGCCTGGCTCACCAGCCGTTCCGCGATCGAGGACTTAACCGGTTTTGTTCTTGCGGTCGGTCGGTGTTTTCGGCGGGGTCCTGCCTCCTTCATCCGCAGAACCCCGCCGAGGCTCCCGACGGGCGGTTTCGGGGAGGAACTCCCGAAGCCAATGAGAAAGGGCGCGGCCTGAAGCCGCGCCCTTCCGTCGTGCCCGCCCGCCTCTACGAGGGAGGTGGGGCGGTCGATGCCCTCGGCACGAGCGAGGGAGTGGCGACGGGCCTTGACGTCACCTCGCGTTCTTCCAGCACATCGAACAGCACGCGTGCGACCTGGGCTCCGAAACCATGGACGTCGTGACTCATCGCCGTGAGCGTCGGATGGGTCAGCCGGCACAACTGGGAATCGTCCCAGGCCAGGAGCGACACCTCGTCAGGTACGGAGAAGCCCATCTCCGTGGCGACGCCGAGTCCCGCGACGGCCATGATGTCGTTGTCGTACAGGATCGCGGTGGGCCGGTCGCCGGCCAGCAACAGCGAACGGGTGGCCCGCGCGCCGTCCTCGCCCGAGAAACCGGTCTCGACGTGGGGTCCGCGCTCGAGGCCGAGTTCGCTCATGGCCTGTTCGAACGCTGTGGTCCGGATCGTGCTGTGTCCGAGCCCCCGGGGACCGCCGACGTGGGCGATCCGCCGGTGTCCCAGCACCGCCAGGTAGCGCACGGCCTCGGCGACGGCTGCGGCGTCGTCCGTCCACACCGAGGGGAACCCTCCGGTGAGGGACGGATGACCGACGGCGACAGCCGGGAGGCCGATCTCCTGCAGGGGCGAAATCCTCGGATCCTCGTCATGGAAGTCGACCAGGATCGAGCCCGCGATCTGCTGTTCCCGCCACCACCGTTGCTGCAGCCCTACTTCCTCCTCCAAGGAGTCGACGAGGCGTAGCAGCAGTGAGCAGTCCCGCTCGGCGAGGACGCTTTCGATGCCGGAGATGAACTCCATGTAGAACGGCTCCAGCCCGAGCAGCCTGGCAGGCCGGCAGATCGCCAGCCCGACCGCGTCGGCGGACTGACGCGACAGACTCCGGGCCGAGGAGTTCGGGGACCAGCCCAGACGCCGGGCCGCGGCGAAGATCCTCTCCCGGGTGGCCTCCGAGACTCCCGGTTTGTGGTTGAAGGCCAGGGAGACGGCTCCCTTGGAGACTCCGGCGGCCGCGGCGACGTCCTTGATGGTCACCCGCGCGGAAGGTGAGCTCATGCCGGTTCCACGCAGAACAGTGCCGCCGCGACGGCGTCGGCGCCCGTCTCGGTCGCGTTCGTGACGCGCAGCCGGAGATGCTCGCCGGGAAGCAGGGTGCGCAGACCGGTGTCGCATGCCGCGCCCGGGCCCAGCCGGTCGGCCTGCAGGAGAAGGTCGCGTACCAGTGTATGTGCGGTCACCACGACCTCGACATTACCCGGACCGGCGTCCGACGAGGACTCGACCGCCACGTCGTAGTCCGGGACCGGGTAGGCGAACTCCTTGTCGGTGACCGGCAGATGCACACTGCGCAGGTCCCCGCTGTCGGCGACGAGGAACTCCTTGGCGGAGGACGCGTCGGGGACCAGGTCCTGCGGCACGCACTGCCGGTGCGCCGTACGGGCGGCGACCGTCACCTCTATCACTCGCTCGGCCACGACGGCGCCGTCCGCCCGCATCCGGCGCAGAGTCACATGTGCCTCCCAGGGCTCGGCCGCCTGATTGACGACAGCGAGCACAGGCGCGTCGTCGCCGGGCTGGAGGGTGAGGAGCCGGTCGGCGTAGACGCGGCGCAGTTCGTGGTAGAGCGGCTTCGGACGGCCGTCGCCGTCGATCGCCGCCCAGGAGCTGACCGGCCAGCAGTCGTTGATCTGCCAGACCACCGTGCCGGCGCACACCGGCCAGTGGGAGCGCCAGTGCTCGATTCCGGCGGCCACCGCACGGGCCTGCACGACCTGCGTCAAGTAGTGCCAGCGGTCGAAGTCACCCTCTGGGAGGACGAAGTGGCGCTCGACACCGCGGTCGAGCTTGCCGTTGCCGTCCTCGGCCTTCTGGTGGTGGAGCATGCCGGGCGAGTCGGGTGCGAGGTCCTCGCCGGGCAGCGCGCGGCGCAGCGTCGCCATCGCCGGCGGGGCCTGCCAGCCGAACTCGGCGACGAAACGGGGCACCGAGTCGCGGTACTCGGCGTAGTCCCGGCGGTTCCACACCTCCCAGGAGTGGTGGGTGCCGTGCGCGGGGTCGTTGGGGTGGTGGTCCCAGGAGCCGGACCAGGGGCTGCCGGCGGTGTAGGGGCGGGTGGGGTCGAGTTCGGCGACGACGCGGGGCAGCAGGTCGAGGTAGTAGCCGCCGCCCCAGGAGTCGCCGTCGAGCTCCGGTTCCCAGCCCCAGTCGCGGAAGCCCCACAGGTTCTCGTTGTTGCCGTTCCACAGCACCAGGCTGGGGTGGGGCATCAGCCGGACGACGTTGTCGCGCGCCTCGGCCTCCACCTCGGAGCGCAGCGGCTGCTCCTCCGGGTAGGCGGCGCAGGCGAAGAGGAAGTCCTGCCAGACCATCAGGCCGAGCTCGTCGCAGGCGTCGTAGAAGGCTTCGTCCTCGTAGATCCCGCCGCCCCAGATCCTGACGAGGTCCACCCCTGCCTCGGCCGTCTGGCGCAGGCGGGTGCGGTACCGCTCGGGGGTGACACGCGAGGGGAAGACGTCGTCGGGGATCCAGTTCACGCCACGGGCGAAGATCCGCTCACCGTTGACGACGAGAGTGAACCCTGTACCGTGCCGGTCCGCCGAGCGGTCCAGTTCCACGGTCCGGAAGCCGATGCGCCGTCGCCAGGAGTCCAGGGGACGTTCCTCGTGCTCCGGACCGGTTCCTTCACCGTCCTCGACGAGCACGAGTTCCAGGTCGTAGAGGGGCTGCTCTCCATAGCCACGTGGCCACCACAGAGCGACGTCGGGCACGTCCAGCGTGATCACGGCCTGCGTCCCCTCCACGACGCCCCTGGCCACGGCGAGCCCCTGCCCGACGGTGGCACGCACGGCGAGCGGCCGTTCCGCTCCTTGTGCGGTCCGCTCGACCTCGACGCTCACCTCGACCCGGCCGGTGCCGTCGGCCACCGTCACCAGGGGGCGCACGTCGGCCAGCCGGGCCGTCGACCACCGCTCCAGCCGCACCGGTCGCCAGATGCCGGCGGTGACCAGCGTCGGCCCCCAGTCCCAGCCGAAGCTGCACGCCATCTTGCGGATGTACTGGAACGGCTCGGGGTACACGTTGGGTCGCTCACCCGTCACTGCCCGCACCGAAGCCGCCTCGTCGTAGGCGGAGGCGAACTCCACCTCCAGGAGGCCGTGCCGACCGGTGACGTCGAAGCGGTAACGCCGGTGCATGTTCCGGGTCCGGCCCAGTTCCCGACCGCCGAGAGTGATCGTCGCCGCGGTGTCCAGGCCGTTGAAAACCAGATCGGTCCGCTCGTGCGCCTCCCCGGAGGTATCGGCGGCACGCAGATCACGGATGTATGTCCAGGCTCGCTGCCCCACCCAGGCCACGTCCTTCTCGTTGGTGCCGAGGAAGGGGTCGGGGATCAGTCCGGCCGAGAGCAGATCGGTGTGAACGCAGCCAGGAACCTGGGCGGGGAGCTGGCTGCCGCTGTGGAGGAGGCTCCAGTCCTCGGTGAGCGGGACGACTTCCTTCATGTACGGCTCCTTCGGGGGGACGGGCCCGGTGTCGTATGCAACGCGACTCAACCTAACCCCGGACGGGTGAACCGGTCTAGTCCGCACCGAACGAGCGGGCACCTTGCTGTTTCAGCAAGAACCAGCAGGTCTCGACATATCAGCGTGCTCCCGAGGTAACGATTAAGTATCGCGGAGGATAGAGGAGCTTTACCGGTTCACAACTGGCTGACATAGTCGCCGTCAACCACCACCGGAGCCCGAGCCGTGATCCTTGGAAGGAGCTGGGCACATGGGGAAGAGGACGCTGAGCGTCGCTCTGTTCGCCGCGATGCTGACCGTTGCGGGGTGCAGCGGAGGAGCAAGTCCGAGCGCCGACGAGACCGCGGCCGCGCCGGCGAACCCGGACGACGCGTCGGGGAGCATCACCGTACTGACCAATCGCACCGACCTCGTCGAGGACGGAACGATGAAGAAGTACGCCGCCGAGTTCAACAAGGTCTACCCCAAGGTGAAGGTCACGTTCGAGGGCCTCACCGACTACGAGGGGGAGGTGAAGATCCGCATGAACACGGAGGACTACGGCGATGTCCTTCTGATTCCGTCCGCAGTCGCCAAGGGCGACTACCCGAAGTTCTTCGCTCCCCTCGGCGACACCTCGTCGATGAAGGAGACCTATCGCTTCACCGGCAAGACCGACGTCGCCGGCAAGACGTACGGCATCGCCACCTTCGGTACCGCCAACGGGCTGGTCTACAACAAGGCCCTGTGGAAGAAAGCCGGGATCACCGACTGGCCCACGACCACCGACGAGTTCCTCGACGATCTCAAGACCGTCAAGGAGAAGACCGGGGCGACTCCCTACTACACCAACTTCAAGGACGGCTGGCCGCTCGAGAGCCCTTGGACCAACGGTGTGGGATCGATCAGCTGCGACGCCCAGGCCACCGACCAGCTTGCGGCGACGGACGAGCCCTGGGCCGAGGGCAGCGACCTCCGCACCCTCGACGGGCTTCTCTTCGACATGGTCCAGCAGAAGCTGACCGAGAAGGACCCCGCCACCACGAACTGGGAGAGCTCCAAGACCCTTCTGGCCAAGGGCAAGGTCGGCAGCATGATGCTGGGCTCCTGGGCGATCAACCAGATGAGGGACGCGGCCGAGAAGGCAGGCCAGAACCCGGACGACATCGGATTCATGCCGGTCCCCTCCCAGAAGGACGGCAAGTTCTGCGCCACCCTGGTCTCGGACTATCAGCAGGCCGTCAACATCCACTCCGAGCACAAGGAGGCCGCCCGGGCATGGATCGACTGGTTCACCGAGAAGTCCGGCTACGCGACGAAGGAGGGAGCGGTCTCCGTCCTGAAGTCCGAAGCGATGCCGGCGACGCTCCAGGACTACGTTGACAACGATGTCCAGCTGATCGAACGTTCCGAGGCGAAGACCGCCGAGGTCAACGCCATCGACAACGCCGCCGAGATCGGGCTCAACAAGCCCGACTACCGGAAGAAGCTCATCGACATGGCCCGCGGTGCCACCGACGGCTCCTTCGAGAGCTACATCGAGGAGCTGAACAAGCGATGGTCCGAAGCCAGGCAGACCGTCGGTTCCTGACCCATCCCGACTGAACTCAGCACCTGCCGGGTCCCGCCCACCGTCTCGGACCGGGACCCGGCGCCCCAGTGCCCTCAGCGGACGACGAAAGGCCCTGGTTCCGCGATGACCCGAACGACTTCCACCGCCTCACCCCCCGCCCAGGCTGCCGCCGGACCGGCCCGTCCCGGAAAACTGCCCGGCCGGCCCCGCGCCCGGGCCGCCGCGTCATGGCGCGACCGGCCGATGCGCAAGATCACCCCCTGGCTGTTCCTGCTGGCGCCCCTCGCCCTGCTGATCGCGTTCACCTACGTGCCGGTGGGCAACATGATCTACTACAGCTTCACCGACTGGGACGGTGTCAGCCCGGACCGCAACTACGTCGGAGCGGGGAACTACGCCGAGATCTTCACCCGCCCCGAGCTGCTGCGGGTGTTCGCGGTCAGCTTCTACTACCTGGCCGCCTCGGTGGTGCAGATCGTCATCGCGCTGTACTTCGCGGTCATTCTCAGTTTCGATCTGCGCTTCAGGAACCTGTTCAAAGGCATCCTGTTCTTCCCCTACCTGATCAACGGTGTCGCGATCGGCTTCGTCTTCCTGTACTTCTTCCAGGACGGCGGCACGCTGGACTCGGTCCTGTCCTGGTTCGGCATCGGCACCGACCACGCCTGGCTGGGGACCCCGGAGTCTGCCAACACCTCCATGGCCGGCGTTTCCGTGTGGCGCTTCACGGGCCTGAACTTCGTCCTCTTCCTGGGCGCGATCCAGTCGATCCCCGGCGAGCTCTACGAGGCGGCTCAGCTGGACGGTGCGAGCCGGTGGCAGCAGTTCCGCCACATCATCGCGCCGAGCATCCGACCGGTGGTGAGCCTGAGCGTCATCCTGGCGATCTCCGGCTCACTGTCCGTGTTCGAGATTCCGTACATCATGACCGGCGGTGCGACGGAGACCTCGACGTTCGTCATCCAGACGGTGAAGTTCGCCTTCCAGTTCAACAAGACCGGCCTGGCCTCCGCCTGCGCGGTGGTGCTGCTGGCGATCATCCTGGTGATCACCTGGATCCAGCGCCGCCTCGTGCCCGACGAGAAGGTGGATCTCGTATGACTCCCATCGCCCCCGCCCGCCCGACGCAGGGACGAGCGCGCCGTCGTCCGCGCATCAGCACTGCCCTGACGTATCTGTCGCTGATCGTCGCCTCCCTCGTGGTGCTGCTGCCACTTGTCGTGGTCTTCCTGACCTCGCTCAAGTCCTACGGGGAGATCTCCGAGGGCCAGGGCGCGCTGGCACTGCCGGAGAACTGGCTGAACTTCTCCAACTACGCCACTGCCTTCACCGACGGCCATATGCTGATGGCCTTCGGCAACACGGCCTTCATCCTGTTGTTCTCCATCACAGGAACCGTGATCATCGGATCGATGACCGCGTACGCCATCGACCGCTTCGACTTTCGCTTCAAGAAGCTCGTCATGGCCCTGTTCCTGATCGCCACGCTGGTGCCGGCCGTCACGACCCAGGTCGCGACCTTCCAGGTGGTCAACAGCTTCGGTCTGTTCAACACCAGGTGGGCGCCGATCCTCCTGTACATGGGCACCGACATCGTGGCGATCTACATCTTCCTTCAGTTCATCCGCGGCATCCCCAGGTCTCTCGACGAGGCCGCGCGACTCGACGGTGCCAACGCCTTCACGATCTACCGGAAGATCATTTTTCCGCTGCTGAAGCCGGCCATCGCGACCGTGGTCATCATCAAGGGGATCACCACGTACAACGACTTCTACATCCCCTTCCTCTACATGCCCTCCGAGGAACTAGGGACGATGTCGACAGCCCTCTTCCGGTTCAAGGGCCCCTTCGGAGCACACTGGGAGAACATCTCCGCCGGCGCAGTTCTCGTCATCGTGCCGACCCTGGTGGTCTTCCTGTTCCTTCAGCGCTACATCTACAACGGCTTCGCCCAAGGGGCCACGAAGTAGCGGTTCCCGACGCCTCGGCCCGACGCCTCGGCCCGGCGACGCCGGTCCAGGCGTCGGCTGGTCGGGGTGTCGGCTGTGGAGGCGTCGAAGCCGCAGTCCGAGTCAACGGCTGTCGGGCGAACACGATCGCGACACATTCCGCCGGGCGTGCCCAGCTCCGACGACGTCCCGGGGCCGGGCGGTGAAGGTCCGGCCGCGCGCGGCAGATCACTGCTATGGAGACCTGGAGCCTCGACCACCGGCTCCGGCGCGGTTCGCGATCTGTGGGGATCGTAAGCACTCTCGTTGTTGATCGTCGGTCGGCCACGAGACCTCGATTGATGCCGAAATCGTGACGCTCGTTTGACGCTCCGATCTTGGAAGCGGCCTCCCAGTGCTCATGAAAGGGCCCCTGACCTGCATCTTTCATCTCAAAGGGAAGTGCCGACGTGATCCCGATGACCCACCACGTGGAGTGCGTCGCCGTCCTCAAGCCCGCGCCGAAGGGTTCCTGACCTGCGAGTTCGTCGAACCGGGGACTTTGCTCGACCTGTTACCGGCCCTCCATCGGGTGGAACGGCCGCTTCACCCACGAAAGCGACCTGACCTGCGGTTCTGTCGCGAAGCGTCCCTCGTTCCCACTGCGGTGCGAGGGCCTCGCCCGGAGTCCTGACGCCCGTGTGACGCCCGGCTCCCCACGGCGGGGCCGGTGGAAGCGGCGTGCCGTGATGTGCGCGACGCGGCCTTGCCGCGGAGTCGCCGGGACGGTTCCGCGACCCTCGCTCCGGCGGTGCTCCCAGCCGATCTCGACCAAGCAGGGTCGTGCGGAATGCGTCTAAGTACACTTAGACGCATTCCGTCGTAGTGGGGCAGGATGATGGAGGTTCCGGTGAGCGGGATCGTGCTGACCAAACCTGCGGACGTGGTCGACCGCGATCGTGAGTGGGATCTGCTCACCGAGTTCGTCACGGACCCGGACCCGGCGATGCGTCTGGGGATCGTGTCGGGGCGCAGGCGTTACGGGAAGTCGTACCTCCTGCAGGCTCTGTCGGAGCGGATCGGTGGCCTGTACGTCACGGCGGTGCGGGAGGAGGGACGGCTGCCGGCGATACAGCGGTTCAGCGACGCAATCGCGGTCCACGCCGGGCTGCGCCCGGGCACGCTGCGGCTGACCGACTGGCGCGAAGTCCTGGCCAACGCCCTGGACGTCACCGTGCGCTCGAAAACGCCACTGCTGGTGATCGACGAGTTGCCGTACCTCCTCCAGCACTCCTCCGAGATCCCGGGCGTGCTCCAGCAGCTCTACGACGAGCGCCAGCGCGGCACCGGAGCCGGTCCCGGACCACGGGTGATCCTCTGCGGGTCGGCGATGAGCGTGATGCACGAACTGCTGTCGGGGACGAAGCCGTTGCGCGGCCGCGCGGTGGTCGATCTGCGGCTGGGCGCCTTCGACTACCGGGCGGCAAGGAAGTTCTGGCAGATCGACGACCCGCTGACCGCCCTACAGGTGCACGCCGTCCTCGGCGGGGCGCCCGGCTACCGGCCGGTGGCCGCCCGTCCGCACCCGAACGACGGCTTCGCCGCCTGGCTCTCCCGGACGCTTCTGGACCCCGGGCGAGCCGTGTACTCACGCACGGAGACGGAGTACCTGCTGCGCGAGGACCCGCGCATCACCCATCACACCCTGTACTACGACATCCTCACCGCCATCGCACAGGGCGCCACCACACCCACCAAAATCGGCGCGGCCCTGGAACGGCAGCGCAACGCCGTCACTCACCCGCTCGATGTCCTCGAGTCCACCGGTTACGTCCAGCGCGAGCAGGACATCCTCCGCCCCCGCCACCCGGTGATCACCCTGGCCGACCCGGTGATCCGCTTCAACCAGCTGATCACACTGCCGCAGGCGGCCACCGTCGAGCAGGGTTTCGCCGAACAGGCGTGGCAGGCAGCCGCTCCCACCTTCAACTCCAAGATCCTCGGCCCGCACTTCGAGGACCTCGCCCGCACCTTCACCCGCCGCTACGCCCACACCCTGCTCCCCGGCGGTCTGCCCGGTCCGGTCGGTACCACCGAGGTCGCCGACCCGGCGGCCCGCACCAAGCACGAGGTCGACGTCATCGCCCTCGCCCTGGGCGAGCGTCCGCAGGCGCCGCGCGCCCGGATCGCCCTGATCGGCGAGGCCAAAGCCACCGCCGCCCGCCGCGGCACCGGCGATCTGCAACGCCTGGAGCACATCCGCAGCCTGCTCACCGACCAGGGCTACGACACGACGGGCGCCACGCTGGCCCTGTTCTCCCTCCACGGTTTCTATCCCGATCTGGTCGACGCAGCGGCTCGCCGCGATGATCTCCTGCTGGTCGACCTGCCGGGTCTTTACGGGATCGGGTAGCCCAGCGAGTTCATGGAGACTCGCCCCAGCCCCTCCGACCGGCACGTTCGGAGATCGCGAACGCTCACCGCTGCTGCGAGGTGGCCGGGGAGCAGGAGTTCACCTTCGGCCTGTTCTTCACGCTGCGACTGCGGGTGCGTACGGCCCGTTCGCGGGGCGTTTCGTCGCTCGTTCCGAATCCCAGCACGACGCTGCATCCCTCGCGGGCACGCTGCAACCCGAAGCCCCTCAACTGCTCGACGCTGGTCCCCACGGTTCCGACTCGGCCGAGCTTCACGAGCTCCGCGAACTCCGAGCCGACGAGGTGGCCGGCCGCCCTCTCGTAGCTGAAGATGCGCCCACCCCTGGGTCCGAGCGTGCAGTCGTCCTCCAGGAGAACGCGGTGTAGAAGAGGGGAATGTACATGCCGTGCTGCCGGCAGCGGTGGCATCGCGAAGTGGACGCCCTTGGGGCAGCCTCTCGGGATTGAGGCGATGCGACAGGTTCGCGTGACGCTCATTTGGCGCTCCCCGCCCGGAAGACCATCGCGCAGGATGCAGAACACCCTTCTGACCTGCGGGTTATTCGGCGGCATGGATTCGCACGCGTTCCCGATGACCCACCACGTGGAGTGCGTGGCCATCCTCAAGCCCGCGCCGAGGAGTTCCTGACCTGAGGTTCCATCGAGCCGGGCACCGCGTTCGACCTGTTCGCGGCCATCCACCGGGTGGAACGGCCGCTTCGTCCGCCGAAGCGGCCTGACCCGGTGCGGTCATGAGCCCGGACCCGGCCGGCGAGGGCTTCCAGCGCCGGGGGCGTCGCCGGAAGCACGCCTCGAACGCCTCGAACGCCTCGAACGCCTTGGACGTCACTCTCGGCGGCCGCCTCCGGGCCACTTGTGCTCCCTGTGGTCCCCCTTCCGGTCGAAGGCTTCTTCGCTCGGGCGGCACCGGCGTGGACTCGCCGGACCGGTGCCGCAGTCGCCGCAGTCATGACACTGGAAGTGTTCCGCGTGTATCCGACGTGGTCACGGAAGGAAGGTGAGGAGGACCCGGCTTCCGCCGGGTCACCTCGTGTCGCGCGGAGACCTGCCGTCTGCGGCGTTCGCGGTGTGACGCGGCTCGGGTGGCGGGTCGCCGGCGGTGGTGGCTCGGCGCCCGCGACGCTGTCCGCGCCGCGGGCCGGGACCTCCGTGCGTGGAGGCGCACTTACGGGAGGACGATGTTGCGGCCGGGGCCGCCTTCGAGGGTGTCCTTTCCGGTGCCACCCCAGACGAGGTCGTCGCCATCCCCGCCGTCCAGTGTGTCGCTGCCGGGGCCGCCGAGGACGATGTCGCGGCCGTCCCCGCCCATGGCGTGGTCGTCGCCGGGGCCGGCGTGCACGGTGTCGTCACCGCCGTAGCCCTCGATCATGTCGTCGCCCCGGCCGCCCCACATCCGCTGGTTGCCGTTGTCACCCATCAGGTGGTCCATGCCGTCGCCGCCGTGCAGGACTGCGGGCCCCATGACCATGTCGTTCCCCGCGTCGCCCAGCACCTTGCGTGCGGTGTGGGCGTGCAGTTCGTCGTCGCCGGGGCCGCCCCTGACGGTGCCGATCCCGGGGGTGAAGGCGGCGATCGTGTCGTTGCCGTCGCCGAGGAAGACGTCGATCCTGTCGGGCCGGGGGCTGTCGGCGGGTAGTTCGCAGACGACGGAGGTGGTGTCCTCGGGCCTGGAGTACGCACAGTGGTCGCCCGGCGCGAGCGGGACCACGTCGCTGAAGCCGATCCGCCGGATCCCGTCGCTGGTGTACATGGAGAATATGTTGAGGTTGTTGCTCTGTCCCGCAGCGGCGGTGAAGACGATCGACTGAGTCGCCCAGTCGGCTCCGACGCGGGCCTTCGCCTCGGTGGTGGCGGCTGCTGCCGGGCCGGCGGCGAGGCCGGCGGCTAACAGGGTCACGGTGACCGCGCTGACAGTGGCTCGGTTTCGGTTCATGAGACCTCATCTCGATGGGGGGACGGCCGACCCGCTCGGTGTGGTGCTGCCCGGGACCGGGCGGACGGTCGTGGGGCAGTCTCCCCCGCCGGCCCGGAGGATCTGCAAGACCCTCGTAATGACCAGTCGTCACGGGGGAGACGGTGTCCCTCCGGATGTGATTGCTGGTCTCCGCTGGTCAGGCATGTTCCCGGTGTCGCCGTGGCGGGATTCGCGCGGTCGGTTCCGGCTCCGTGGCGCGGCGTCGCCCCGCGCGCCGGTCCGGGCCGCACCCTCGCCTTCCGGGCCGGGGGAGGGTTCTGGCTCCCGGCTTCCGGAAGGTTCCCTGCTCACCGCCCACTTCCGTAATCGACTCCGTTTGCTTCATTGACATTTCACTCAGAAGTCGTACCGTTGGGAGCGCTCCCATGGTGCACCGCAACTGGAAGGAGTTCCCCCCACATGCGTAAGAAGAGCCCATTAACCGGGCGTTCCCGGTCGGCCCTCCGCCGGCCTCTCCAGGCGCTCGTCATGCTGTTCGCCGTGGTTGTCGGCGCACTGACCTGGACGGCCCCCGCCCAGGCTCACGGCACCATCGTCAACCCCGCCTCCCGCGCGTACCAGTGCTGGAAGACCTGGGGCGGCAACCACATGGACCCGGCCATGCAGACCCAAGACCCCATGTGTTATCAGGCGTTCCAGGCCAACCCTGACACCATGTGGAACTGGATGAGCGCGCTCCGCGACGGCCTCGGCGGCCAGTTCCAGGCGCGGACCCCCGACGGGACGCTCTGCAGCAACAACCTCTCGAGGAACGCCAGCCTGAACAGGCCCGGGCCGTGGAAGACGACCAACATCAGCAACAACTTCACCGTCCAGCTGCACGACCAGGCGTCCCACGGTGCCGACTACTTCAGGGTCTACGTGAGCAAGCAGGGCTTCGACCCCAAGACCCAGACCCTGGGCTGGGGCAACCTCGACTTCATCACGCAGACCGGCCGCTTCGCCCCGGCGCAGAACATCAGCTTCAACGTCAACACCTCCGGCTACACCGGTCACCACATCCTGTTCGTGATCTGGCAGGCCTCGCACCTCGACCAGGCCTACATGTGGTGCAGCGACGTGAACTTCGGCTGAACCGGAGAGCGCCGCACACCGCACCGGCCTCTGCCGGGCGCCGATAACCCGCCGCCCGGCCGACCGGGCCCCGTCGGGGCAGGGGACGACCCACTTGGTCACCCTGCCCCGACGGGGCTCCCCGCGCTCCTGGTGTGAACACATCCGACCGCGCGGCAGTCGCACGGCAACCGGCTTCCCGCCGTCTCCTCGTACGACTCCGGCACTCGACCGCCACGGGGGAGTCCTCGGCACCATCGGCCCACCGGGGCGTACCGCGCCGCCCGGCGTACCCGCACCCCTGGAAACGGGCGAGGACGCGGGGCGGCAACCGCCCGCCCCGCGTCCTCGCCCACCCGTGTCCGCCGGCCGTCACCACCCGGCCTTGACGGTCTTCACGATGTGTGCCCGGTCCTCGTCCGAGACCCACCAGCCCACCGGCAGGGCGATCTGGCGCCCGGCGACGGCGTCGAGTCCCGGCAGCAGCGCCCGGGAGCCGCGGGTCGCGGTGTAGGTGTCGTTGCGGTGGTGCACCTCGCTGGTGGCGATGCGAGCCTCGGCCAAGCGCCGCGCGAAGGCGTCGCGGCCGTCCACCTTGACCGAGTAGTACCAGAACGACGGGTCGCGGTCGTCGGCGCGCTCCGTCAGCTCCAGGCCGGCCACACCGGACAGTTCGGTGTCGTAGAACGCCGCGTTCTCCCTGTGCCTGGCGAGGAGGTCGTCGACGATCTCCAGGTTGGCCAGCCCGATGGCCGCGTTGATGTCGTTCATGTTGAACTTGAAACCGTACTCCGGGATGTCGTTCTTGAACCGGGCCGCCCCGCCGTCGCGGTCGATGCCGTACCAGCGCAGCAGCCGCGCCCGTGCCAGCAGTTCGTCGTCGGGCAGCACGATCAGACCGCCGTCCCCGGAGGTCAGGTGCTTGACCGCCTGGAAGCTGTAGACCGCGATGTTCCCGTGCCCGCCGAGAGCCACACCCCGGTAGGTGGCGCCCCACGCGTCGGCGCAGTCCTCCACGACCCGGGGGCGTACGCCGTGGACGCGTTCCGCCTGGTCGAGCACACGGCGCAGCCGGTCCAGGTCGACAGGGTAGCCACCCCAGTGCACCAGGACGATCGCCCGGGTGGACGGGGTGATCTTCCGGGCCAGGTCGTCCAGGTCCATGTTGAGGGTGGCGGGATCGGTGTCCACCCAGCGGATGCGCATCCCGTTGGCCAGGATGGGCCAGTTGGTCGCGGTGCAGGTCAGCGCCGTCGCCAGGACCTCGCCGTCCCGCCCGGCTTCCGTCGCCACCAGGTGCAGGGCCAGGTGCAGTCCCGATGTGGCGCTGTTCACGGTCAGGACCCGGGGATTGCCCAGCCGTTCGGCCAGGGCGCTCTCGAACGCGTCGACCTTCGCGCCCTGCCCGATGTACCCGCTGTCCAGGACGTCACCCACCAGGGCCGCCGCCTTGTCGGACATCGCCACCTTGAAGAGGGGGATCACGCCTCCCACCCCCTCGACTCCCCGCGGGCGCGGCGGAGCCTCACTTGTAGTCACCGTCCGTCTCGACGAAGCGGTTGCGCACGAACCACGTGCCGTCGACGCGGACGAGCTCGTCGTCGCAGAGGGTGTGGTGGCGGAAGTGCACCTCACCGCTCAGCAGGGTTCGGTCCGGGGTCACGTAGACCATGACGTAGCTCTGCGCGCGGACGGTGTCGTCACCGAGCCGCTCCACGGTCAGCTGCCCCATCCAGTGCCGCAGGACGAGTCCCTCGTGCAGGCCGGTCTGCCTCTCGATCGCTTTGGTCAGCATGTCCCGGCCGACCAGGGGGTCGGGCATGTCCGCCGCCTGGAACACGCCGTCCGGGGTGAAGGTTCGGGCCCACTGCTCGCCGTCCCCGCGGTCGAGGATCTTGAGCTGAAGGGCGTAGAACTGCTGGATCTCCAGGTACAGGTCGCCCGGGACGAGCGTGGTGGCGAGGTCGTGCGAGTTCATGGTCTCTCCTGGTTGTCGGTGTCTGAGCGGTGGTCACTTCGCCGCGGTGCGGAGGCGGCCGAGGATCGTGTCGGCCGCGCGCTGGGCACCGCCGGCCTTTCGCATGTGCTCACGCATGTCGTCCAGGTTGGCCCGTACGACAGGGTCGGAGGCGACCGTCACAACGGCCTCCCGGAGGGACTCGGGGGTGACCTCCTCGGGGCGCAGCACCCGGCCCAGGCGCAGCTCGCCGGTCCGCGCGGCGATCATCTCGGAGTCGCCGTTGTGCGGTACGGAGACCAGCGGCACCCCGGCGTACAGGGCGTTCATAGTGTTGCCGGCGCCGCCGTGGCACACGAACGCGCCCGCGTGCTCCAGCACGGCCTGGAGGGTCAGCCAGGTGTGGATCTCGGCGTTGGGTGGCAGTTCGCCCACCGCATCCAGGTCCACCCCGGGGCCCGCCGCGATGACCACGTGCCACGGCAGCCCCTCGAACGCCTTGGCGCACATGGCGAAGAACTCGGGCTGGGTGTTGAAGGTCGTGCCCAGGGAGATCAGGACGACGGGCTTGTCGTTGGACGGCCTCCAGGTGCCCCGCAGGTCGCTCTGCCGCAGCGTGATCCCGGCGAACGTGTACCGGTCCTCGGGGAAGGAGTCGCCCTCGGACTGGAACTCGCGCGGCATGAAGGAGATGTTGTGCTCGGCGTCCGCCATCAACTCCTCCAGCGGGACGTCCCGCAGCCCGTGCGAGTCGGCGAACGCGCGCAGCTCACGCGTCAGCTCGCCGAACATCCCTTCGGCGGCCTCCTGGGCGTCGGAGAAGTACTGCCGGGAGATGAGGACGGGGTAGAGCTGGATTCCCGGCACGCCGAGCTTGCGTGCCATCACCCGGCCGAGGAACTGCATCGAGATGTCGTAGACCAGGCAGTCCGGCACGTCGTCGCCGAAGTACTCCTCGAGCACCGGTGCGGTGGCGGCCGCCTCCCGGACCGCGCCCAGCAGCACCCGCGCCAGCCAGTCGTCCGCGCCGGTCGGGGCGATGGTCCGGGGATCGATGACCGAGGTGTACGGGATGACGTCCGCGCCCGTCGAGGCGATCCGCTCGGCGAAGTCCCCGGCGGCCAGGTAGCTGACCCGGTGGCCGCGCTCGACCAGCTCCTCCACGACGCCCAGCGTCGGGGTGACGTGGCCCGCCGCGGGGATGTTCAGGAAGGCGATGTGTTTTCTCACGTGGTTCCAGCTCCTGGAGTCGTCGGCTTGCTCGGGGGTGCCGGCCGCGTCATGCACGCGGCCCTGACAGGGCCTCGGCACAGAGGTCCGCGTAGGAGGGCAGTACGCCCAGGGCTTCCGTCTGCGCCAGCGTCGGTGCGGTCCGGTCCTTGTCGGACAGGACGATGTCGTCCATGGCGGGCCACGGCAGGGCGAGGCGCGGATCCAGCGGGTCGATCGATATCGCCTTCCCCGGGGTGTAGACGCGGTCGCACAGGTAGGTGACCACCGCCGTCTCGCTGACCGCCGCGAACCCGTGCCCGAACCCCGCGGGGATGTACACGGCGCGCCGCCGGACATCGTCCAGCGGGATCGCGACGGACGCGCCGTACGTCGGGGAGCCGACCCGGACGTCCACCACCATGTCGACGATCGAACCGCTCACACAGGTGACGTACTTCGCCTCTCCGGGCGGGGCGGCGGTCAGATGGATCCCGCGGATCGTGCCGCGCCGCGAGACCGAGCAGTTGACCTGCGCCACTTCCATGGGGCGCCCGGCCGCCGCGTGCAGCTTCTCGCCGACGAACAGTTCCAGGAACGCCCCGCGCGCGTCGCCGTGCACCTTCGGCTCCACGAGGTGGACACCGTCCAGGCCGAGCTCTTCGAAGATCATCGGATTCCCTCCTCAGCCGCCGGCGCCGGCGCCGGCCGGGACCTTGCCCCGGATCCCCACTCCCGCGGCGTCCGGCAGTCCCACCAGGTACTCGCCGTAACCGCTGGGCATGAGCGGCTTCGCCAACTCGCGGAGCCGGTCGCTGTCTATGAACCCGCGGCGCCAGGCCACCTCCTCGACGCAGCCGATCTTCTGGCCCTGCCGCTCCTCGACCACCCGCACGAACTCCGACGCCTGGACCAGCGAGGCGAACGTCCCGGTGTCGAGCCACACGGTGCCCCGGTCGAGCACGGTGACGTCGAGTTCACCCCTGCGCAGATACGCCTGGTTCACCTCGGTTATCTCCAGCTCGCCGCGCAGGCTGGGCCGCAGTGAACGGGCGATGCCGACGGCCCGGTTGTCGTAGAAGTAGAGACCCGGCACCACGTACCGCGACTTGGGGTGCGCGGGCTTTTCCTCGATGGAGCGGACCCGTCCTTCGAGATCGAAGTCCAGGACACCGAAATCGCTCGGATTGGCCACCGGATAGGCGAAGATGTGCCCGCCGTCCGGGGAGGTGTGGGTCCTCAGCTGATCGCCGAGGCCGACCCCGTGGAAGATGTTGTCGCCGAGGATCAGCGCCACCGGCTCGTCCGCGATGAAGTCCTCGCCGATCACAAGCGCCTGGGCGATGCCGCCGGGGACGGGCTGGGTCGCGTAACTGATGCTCAGGCCCAGGTGCGAGCCGTCGCCCAGCAGCCGCTCGAAGGACCTCCGGTCGGACGGCGTCGTGACGACGAGGATGTCCCGTATGCCCGCCAGCATCAGAGTGGACAGCGGGTAGTAGATCATCGGTTTGTCGAAGACCGGCATGAGCTGTTTCGACATGGCTTGGGTGATCGGCCACAGGCGGGAGCCGGTTCCGCCGGCCAGAATTATGCCTCGCATGCTTCGGAAGCTAGTGAAGCCGCCTATAGGGACTGTCGAGGCCGGGTGGGCCCGGGCCGCTTCGCCCCGGGGTCGCGGGGGCGGGCAGCGCGGAACCGCGCAGGCCCGTCCGGAGGAACCGGACGGGCCTGCGCGGCGGCCTGGAGGAGGACCGTCAGACGTTCTCCCTGCCGCCGGGCACCGTGCGGGGCACCGCCGCGGCCGCCGCCAGGCTCAGCACGAGCAGCACCGCGGTCGCCAGGAAGGCGACCCCGTAACCGGAGGCGAACGCGTGGGCGTCGGGGGGACCGCCGTCGGCGACCTGCGCCGTACGCAGCTGGGCCAGGGCGACCATGACCGCGAGGCCGGCCGCACCCCCCAGGGCCTGGGAGGTGTTCAGCACCCCCGAGGCCAGCCCCTGCTTGTCCTCCGGCACCCCCGCCGTCGCCGCGGCGGCCACGGAGGTCACCAGGATGCCGAGCCCCAGACCGAACAGCAGGCTGGGCCCCAGCAGATCGGCGATGTAGGAGGCGCCCTCGTCGGCCGTCGACTGCCACAGCAGCCCGGCGATCATGGGGAGAAGCCCCACCAGCATCAGTGGACGGGGACCCGTCCTCGGCCCCACGACCGAGGAGGCGGCGGCGCCCGCGAACGCGCAGAGCGTCAGCGGCAGGAAGACCAGTCCCGTCCGTATGGCGCTGTAGTGCAGCACCGACTGGTACAGCAGTGTCAGGAAGTAGAAAGCCGTGGGCAGGGCCGCCCCCAGCGCCAGCATCGTGACATTGGCCGCCCACACCGAGCGGTTACGGAACAGACTCAGCTCCATCAGCGGCTGTGCCGCCCACTTCGCCTGGTCCAGCACGAACACCGTCAGCAGCACCACGCCGGCGGTCAGCGATGCCACGATGCGCGCCGAACCCCAGCCGTAGTGCTGCCCCTCGGCGAGACCGTAGACCAGCGCGGCGATCCCCAGGGTGACCGACAGCGAGCCCAGCACATCGAGCTTCGTGCCCCCGCGGGTGCCGGTGCGCGCGGTGTCGGCCACCGACACCACCGCCATCCCCACGATCAGCAGGCACAGTGGCACGTTGATGAGGAAGACCCAGCGCCACGACAGCCATTCGACGATCGCGCCGCCGCTGAGCACGCCGATCGCGCCGCCACTGCCCGAGGCGGCACCCCACAGGGCGAGCGCCTTGGCCCGCTCCACCGGCTGGGTGAACGTGGAACTGAGCACCGCCAGCGAGGCGGACGCCATGATCGCGCCGCCGAAGCCCTGGCCCGCACGGCCGATCACCAGGGCCCCCGCGTTCGGCGCGATACCACCGACGAGGCTGAACACCGTGAACACCGCGAGGCCGACCAGCAGCATGCGCCGGCCGCCCAGCAGGTCCACCATACGTCCGGCCAGCAGCAGGAATCCGGCGAACGGGATCAGGTAGCCGTTGTACACCCAGGTCAGGCTCCCCGGTGTGAAGCGCAGCTCCTCCTGGATGGACGGGATGGCGACGTTCACGATCGACGCGTCGAGGATCACCGTCAACTGGGCGAGGCAGCACACCGCGAGGACGAATCCGGCCCGGCGGGGCTTGGCCGGCGCCGCCGGCGTCATCTGGTCGATCATCGAAGGAGACTCCTTCCCGGGAGCCGCTCAGTGCCGGCCATCAGGAGATCTTGACGAGCACGTTGCCCTTGTAGGCGCCGCGCAGCAGGTTGATGAGCGCCTCGGGCGCGGCCTCCACGCCGCCCTCCACCACGGTGTAGGGCAGCACGATCTTCCCCTCCTGGAGCCACTGGGCGAAGTGCTGGTTCCACGCCTGGATCTGCTCCGGTGTGTGGTAGGTGGAGAACGGCTTGATGACGATCTGCCGGACGATCCCGGTCATGATGTCCAGCCGGGGGAACGCCCCCTGGGCGTCACCGGTCTGCGCGGAGACCGCGCCCCCGAGCGCGAACCGGGCACCCTGCGCCGCCACCTGCACGGCGGCCTCGAAGTGCTCACCGCCGACCAGGTCGAAGAACACGTCGATCCCGTCGGGAGCCAGCGCGGCGAGCTGCTCGGCCACCGGGCCGTCCTTGTAGTTGAACGCGGCGTCGTAACCGAGCACCTCGGTCAGGTAGGCCACCTTCTCGGCGCTGCCGGCCGAGCCGATGACCCGCTTGGCCCCCCGAGCCTTGGCGATCTGGCCGGCCAGCGAACCGACACCGCCCGCCGCGTTCGACACGAAGACCACGTCGCCCTCGCCGACCTCCGCGACATCGGCGATGCCGTGGTACGCCGTGATGCCCTGGTTCAGGAAGTACTCCAGACCCGGGTACCAGGCGGGCTCGACCTTGAAGTACTGGTCGGCGGGCCCGGTGGAGTACTCGGTCCAGCCGTCCAGGTGCTGGACGGTGTCGCCCACGGCCAGGTCGGGGCTGTCCGAGGCCACGACCACGCCGATCGCGCCGCCCCACGGCCGCTCGCCGACCTTGTAGGCGGGCATCATGGGCAGCCCGGGGTCCTCGGTCATCAGGTCCCGCATCACGGCGGTCACCTGAAGGTACCGGTTGTGCACCACCACGTTGCCGGCCGTGGGCGCGGTGGCCTCCACCTCGGCGACCTCGAAGTTCTCCTTCGACGGCTGGTCGGTGACATAGCGCGCCAGGCGTACTTCCTTGCCGGCCTTGGGCAGAGTCTGGGCAGTCATGGGTAATCCCCTTCGGTTCATTTCTTCATTCATTTCGATGTGGCTGAGGCCCGCACAGCCGGACGGCCGCGCCACGGCATTCGAGGATCGCTCGGACAGGGTCCGAAATCCCGTCAGCCCCTCATCCGTTCCACCAGGAAATGTTTTCCCGGTACCACTCCACCGTGTCCTTGAGGCCCGTTTCGAACGGCTGCTCGGGAACGAAGCCCAGTTCCTCTCGGATCTTGGCCATATCCAGGGAGTACCGCTGGTCGTGGCCGGGGCGGTCGGCGACCCGTTCGACCATCTCCCAGCCGGCTCCGCAGCTTTCCAACAAGTGGGCGGTCAGTTCCCTGTTGGTCAGTTCCGTGCCGCCGCCGACGTTGTAGACCTGGCCGGCCCGGCCGCCGCGCAGCACCAGGTGGATGGCCGCGCAGTGGTCCGCGACGTGGAGCCACTCGCGGACGTTGGAGCCCTCCCCGTACAGCGGGACACGGCGGCCTTGCAGAAGGTTCGTGACGAAGCGCGGTATGACCTTCTCCGGATTCTGGTACGGACCGTAGTTGTTCGAGCACCGGGTGATCACGGCGTCCAGGCCGTGAGTCCTGTGCGCGGCCAGCACCAGCAGATCGGAGGCGGCCTTGGACGCCGCGTAGGGTGAGTTGGGCGCAAGCGGCTGCTCTTCGGTCCACGAGCCGACCGGGATCGATCCGTAGACCTCATCGGTGGACACGTGCACGAAACGCCCGACACCGTGCCGGCGGGCGGCGTCCAGCAGTACCTGTGTGCCGAGCACATTGGTCGACACGAAGTCACGGGCGTCCTCGATGGACCGGTCCACGTGCGACTCGGCGGCGAAGTGAACGATCGCATCGTGCCCGCGTACCGCCTCGTCGACCAGCTCCGCGACGCGGATGTCACCGCGGAGGAACGAGAACCCGGGATGCTCGGCGACCGGTGCGAGGTTCCTCAGGTCGCCGCCGTGTCCGAGCACATCGAGCACGGTGACCCGGGCACCGCCCGCGGGGGTTCCCGGAAGCCTGCCGGACAACAGAGCCCTGACGTACTGCGATCCGATGAAGCCCGCGCCACCGGTGACGAATATCCGCATGCGACGGATGGTAGGAAAGCGGGCTTGAGGCCGGGTCGAGCCGTAATGGCGGACGGGACCGGCCGGACCGACTCATGGCCCGAACCTCTGTCACGGCTACGGCCTGCGAGCTCGTGCACGGTGGGCGGTGAGACGCCGAGGGTGTGCCGCGGTGGAGTGAGCGCACCGCATCCGCATCGCGGCGGGTGACGGTGGCGATGCCCCGGCGCCGTACGCCGTCCTCGCGTCCTTCCCGGGGCGAAGCGGTGTCGGAGCGCGTCCGCGGCGCGTCCCGGACGGACTCGGAGAGGGGCCGGCCGCCGTCGACGACCGTCCTGGTGCGGCTTCCGGCCGACAGTACGGGCGAGCGGCGGACCTCACCCCGGCGGAGGGCGGCCCGCGGCAGACCGTCACGCCGTTCGGCGGCGGGGAATCCGGGCCGGCGCCGGGCCGGCGCCGGGCCGATGGCGAGTCCTTGGAAGGCCGTCGGCCGAGCCGGGCCCGGCTTCTGGATTTCGGCCAATCCAGCGGGATCCGGAACCGGGCCGGTGCCGTGCCGACGGACGGTTGGAGTGAGCCGCCGACCGGGATGCGGGGAGGTATTCGGCGGACAAGCAATTTATGAGCGCTGTGCGGCTTCTTGTCCACGTTGTGCGGTGATGTGTGCGGGCGGCACGCGATCTCTTCGCCTTGCGCCGTGTGTCGCTGCCGGTGGTGGCGTGTCGTGGTGCTGGCCTGAAACAACTTTTCCCGAGGAAGCCGGGAAGGCGGCTCCTACAATGGGGATATGACACAAGAGATTCAGTTTCCGCGGAGGAGGCGGTCTGCGCGCCGGCGTCCGGTCCTCGGAATTTTAGTCGCGGTTGCCATTGTGGCCGGTGCCGGATACTGGGTGTACAACGCGCGGGGCGATGACGGCGATGCGGAAGTGGCGGCGGCGACCGAGCGGGTGGAAGGGTTCCTCGCGGCGTGGGAGGCCGGGAAAGCCGGCGAAGCGGCTTCTTACACAGATGCTCCGGGCGCCGCCGAATCCCTCATCGACTCGGTGTTGACGAATCTGAAGCCAACGGAGACCGAAATCGCCGTCGATGGTGATGCCGAACGAGTTGAGGGGGAGGTGAAGGTTCCCTTCAGGGTGGAAATGCGGATTCCCGGTGTGGGCGAGTACGCGTGGAATTCAAGTGCCGTGGCCCGGAAGGAAGAGGACGAGCAGTGGGAGGTGGAGTTCACCACGCCCATGGTCCATCCGGAGATGAAGCACGGCCAGACCCTGGCGCTGCAGTCCCGGGAACGCGCGAAGATCCTCGACTCGACCGGTGCCGAGCTCCAGGCGTCGTCTTTGACCGGCGCCGTCGACCCGGAGAGCGGGAAGGGTGTCTCGGGGCTCCAGCGTCGCTATGACGAGCAGCTCACGGGGGGCGGTGGCGGAACGAAGTCGGTGGTGGTCGCGGACCGGGACTCGGGGCGTGCGGTGAAGCGACTCGGCGAGGAGAAGGGCGACCGGGGAGAACCGGTCGGGACCACCATCGACCCGAGCGTCCAGGTCGCGGCTGCCGAGGCGCTGGAAGGCGTGGACAAGAAGGCCGCCATCGTTGCCATGGCTCCGAGCAGTGGCCGGATCCTGGCCGCCGCGAACGTTCCGGGCGGAATGAACCGCGCGCTGACGGGGCGATACGCGCCGGGCTCGACGTTCAAGGTGGTCACCGCCGCCGCGCTGCTGAAGGCGGGTATGCGTCCCGAGGACGTCGCGGACTGCCCCGAATTCGCCCACGTCAACGGTCAGCGCTTCGAGAACCAGGACCGGTTCACGCTGCCGGCGGGCTCCACCTTCAAGGACTCCTTCGCCGATTCGTGCAACACCTTCTTCGTCAACGCGCGGGACGAAGTGCCGAATTCGGTCCTCCAGGACACGGCCCGGACTTTCGGGATCGGTGGAGTGTGGGATGTGGGAGCCGTGACCTTCGATGGTGCGGTCCCGGTTCCCGGGAACGAGAACGAAAAGGCCGCGTCCATGATCGGGCAGGCGCGTGTCGAGGCTTCTCCGCTGGTGATGGCCTCGGTCGCGGCCACGGTCAAGGAGGGCGAGTTCAAGCAGCCGGTTCTGGTGCCGGACGCGGTGAAGGAGAAGCACGAGGCGCCGGAAGCGCTGGACCCGGCGGTGGCCGCCGATCTGCGCACGATGATGCGGGCGACGGTCACCGAGGGGGCGGGAGTGGAGCTGAGGGACGTCCCCGGCCGGCCCCATGCCAAGACCGGCACGGCCGAGTTCGGCAACGAGGACCCGCCGCGTACGCACGCGTGGATGATCGGCTTCCAGGGGGACCGCGATCTGGCCTGGGCGGTGCTGCTGGAGGACGGCGGGTCCGGAGGCGCGGACGCGGGCCCCATCGCGGCGAAGTTCCTCCAGAACCTCGGCTGACCTGCCTGAGTTCGGCACCCGTACCGCCTCTCCCCGGACACGGCCCGTGTCCGGGGAGGGGCGGCCGTATGCGGGGAGCCGCGCCGGCGGAGACGACCGCGGCCGGTGAACGGCGGGGGCCGCCGCCCGCCGGCACCACCCCGGCCCCGTTCTCCCCGCACAGGTTCCACCCGGACCCGGCCGAGTCGGCGGCCACCGCTGTGATCTCCTCCCGAACGGCCTGCGGCCCCGCTGGGGTGTTCCGCCGTCGAAGGCGGCGCATGCGAAGAGGTGTTGACGCCGTCCGCCTCCTCCTTATCATTCAGGTTGCTCGACACACCGACCAATGTTCGATATGCCGAACGTTCGGGATCGCTCCAATGCGCAGCGGTGCGTCTCCGGGTCGCGCCCCCGAACGCCGAGCCGTAAGGAGTCTGCCGCATACGTATGTCGTGACCTCACGGATCCCTCTCCCGCCGTCGTGCGCCGGACATGCCCGTCCTGCGCTCGTACGAGCCGGCGTACGGGGACCGTCGGCCGCTCGGCGACGGCGCGCGGGCCCGTACCCGGGCCCGCACGCACACCGCACCACACCGACAGTCCGGCCGGGCTCCGGCGAGGCCGACCGGAACCACCCACTCAAGGTTGGGAAAGTCCCCATGCGCACAGGAAGTTCCATCCGCAGACGTCCGACCGCGGCGCTCGCCGCCGCGGTCGCGGCCCTGGCCGCCCTGGCGGCGATGCTCGTCGCCCCATCGGCCCAGGCCGCCACCAGCGGCGCCTTACGCGGCGTCGGCTCGAACCGCTGCCTCGACGTGCTGGGCGCCGACCAGGCCGACGGCACGCAACTGCAGATCTACGACTGCTGGGGCGGGAGCAACCAGCAGTGGACGCTGACGGACGACAACCGGCTGACCGTGTACGGCGACAAGTGCCTGGACGTCCCCGGCCACGCCACCGAGGCCGGTACCCGGGTGCAGATCTGGACCTGCTCCGGCGGCGCGAACCAGCAGTGGCGGGTGAACTCCGACGGCACGATCGTCGGCGTGGAGTCCGGTCTGTGCCTGGAGGCCGCGGGCGCGGGGACGGCCAACGGCACGGCGGTGCAGATCTGGACGTGCAACGGCGGCAGCAACCAGAAGTGGACGGGCCTGTCCGGGACGCCGCCGACGGACGGCACCTGCTCTCTGCCGTCGACGTACCGGTGGACGTCGACGGGTGCGCTGGCGCAGCCGGCCCACGGGTGGGCCGCGGTGAAGGACTTCACCGCCGTGAAGCACAACGGCAGGTACCTGGTCTACGGGACGAACTACTCGGGATCGTCGTACGGCTCGATGATGTTCAGCCCCTTCACCAACTGGTCGGACATGGCCTCGGCGGGGCAGCGGGGGATGAACCAGGCCGCGGTGGCGCCCACGCTGTTCTACTTCGCGCCCAGGGACATCTGGGTGCTGGCGTATCAGTGGGGTCAGTGGCCCTTCATCTACCGCACGTCGAGCGACCCCACCGACCCCAACGGCTGGTCCTCACCGCAGCCGCTGTTCACCGGGAGCATCTCCGGCTCCGACACCGGCCCGATCGACCAGACCCTGATCGCCGACGACCGGAACATGTACCTGTTCTTCGCCGGTGACAACGGAAAGATCTACCGGGCGAGCATGCCTCTCGGGAACTTCCCGGGCAACTTCGGATCGTCGTACACGACGATCATGAGCGACACGAAGGCCAACCTGTTCGAGGGCGTACAGGTCTACAAGGTCAAGGGCCAGAACCAGTACCTCATGATCGTCGAGGCGATGGGCGCGAACGGGCGCTACTTCCGCTCCTTCACGGCCTCCAGCCTGAGCGGCTCGTGGACCCCGCAGGCCACCAGCGAGAGCAACCCCTTCGCGGGCAAGGCCAACAGCGGCGCCACCTGGACCAACGACATCAGCCACGGCGACCTGGTCCGCGAGAACCCCGACCAGACCATGACCATCGACCCCTGCAACCTGCAGTTCCTCTACCAGGGCAAGGACCCGGCCGCGGGCGGCGACTACAACCGGCTGCCGTGGCGGCCGGGCGTCCTCACCCTGCGGCGCTGACCCTCCCGTTCCCCGGTGAGCGCGTGATGCGGTGCGGTCCGCGGCGCGGGTGATTCCACCCGCCGCCCGGCACCCACCACCGCGAGGAACCCCGGCCGTACGACGGCCGGGGTTCCTCCCGCCTTCCGGCGCGCCGCCGCCCGGCCGTCCGCCCACACCGCGTGGCGCTTCGGAGCGTCCACCGGGCGCCGCCTCACAGTCCGGGTGTGTGCAGACGGATGGGCTTGCGGTCGCGGACTCCGTCCAGGACCGTACGGTCCACGACGGGCCGGGGCCGGGGCGTGGCCGCGGTGAGGGCGATGGTGCCGCGCTCGCTCAGCGCGGTCCGCCACTCGCCCGGGCGGGGCCTGGTTCCGCGTTCCCCGGCGGCCTGCGCGAAGAGTCCGCGCACCGCGGCGTCCTGCCGGTCGTTCAGGCAGCCGGTGACAGGCCGCAGTTCCTGGCCCGGAGCGAGGTACGGGTCGCGGGCCAGGATACGGCCCGCCACGAGGGCCGTCTTGTACGCGTCCGTGTCCACGCTCGCCTCCGTGGACGGGGTGAGCGGATCGTTCCAGTCGGGGGTGCCCGCCTGTGCCTGAACCGGTCCGTGCCCCACACGCCGGAAGCCGTCGCAGTCCAGGAAGTAGGCGGCCGGTTCCGGGGTGAGGGACCACAGTACGTTGGCCTGTGAGATGTCCCCGATCACGAGCCCGGCCCCGTGGAACCAGTCGATGGTCTCGACACAGGCCAGGGCGAGTGCCCTGCGCTGTTCCGGGGTCGGCTGGGACACCTCCTGCCAGGCGGCCTTGGGTGGCCGGAGCAGGTACTGGAGCTCGACGAGCTTGGTCTTTCCGGCGGAGGTGCGCCACGTCATGTGGGACGGGGCGCGCCGCAGGAGGAAGCCGACCACCCGGCCGCCCTCGACCACCCGGCACAGCGGCCAGGCGGCACGGGCGTCCAGATGGTCGCGGTCGCCCCGCCCCAGCCCTTGCCGGAAGGCGACCAGGGCGGCGAGGGCGTTCCCGTCGACCGTGGAGGGGGACTTGTACTCCTTGTACAGCAGTACCGCGTCGCCGGCGACCGCATGGACCTCTCCCTGTCCGCCTCCGCCGACCCGGTCTCCCAGGGCGAACGAGGACCTGGCGACGTCGGAGCCGTCCTCCGCGCTCACGCCTCCTCCCACACGCAGACGACGGTCCGGTCGTCGTCGTAGGACTTGGCCCGGGTCTGGGCCTGCCACAGGAAGTCGGACAGGGAGGGGGCCGCGCCGCCCCAGGCGCGGGCGAGGCGCTGGGCGAACTCCGGGTCCTTCTGGGTGAGGGGATTGGTGATGCCGTCGGTGCCGAGCAGGAGGACCTCGCCCGGCGCCGTTCTCAGCAGAGTGGACTCGACGGTGCTGTAGGCGTGCGGGAGGGCCTCGGTGCGGGTGTCGATGACACCGTCGCCGGGCGGAGTCCCGTGGTGCCAGCAGGTGCCGCGGAGCACGAACAGGCCGCCGTCGCCGACGCTGAACACGACGCGGTCGCGGATGCGGGGGTCGGTCGGGACGAGCAGGACGTGAAGGGTGGTGGCGTAGTCCCCGTCCGCGTATGGACGGTTCTCGTGCCGGGCCGTCCTCTCCCACCCGTCGCGCAGCTCCGCGACCGCGCCCGCGATCGCCTTGTTGGCGAGGGCGGACAGTTTGACGGCGTCCTGTGCGCACAGCGCCGCGTGGATGGCCTCGGCCTCCCGGTCCAGGTGGACGGCCGCCTGGCGGGTGGCGCGGTAGGAGCCGATGTGCGAGTACTTCGCCGAACCGACCCCGTCGGCTACGGCCAGCAGGAGCATCTCCGCATCCGGCGGACCGATCCGCGTCAACGTCATGGCGTCCTGGCGGCAGGTGCCCTCCCAGTTGTGGGAGTCGCCGAGAACCGAGGCGGCGCGTACCGTCAGCCGCTCCACCGCGGCTCCGTCCAGCAGGACCGAGGGGGAGAAGGCCGCGAAGTCGTCCCCTCCCCGTATGGACGGGGGACGCAGGGGATGGGGCGGATAGG